>USBC01000066.1 GCA_900552845.1 uncultured Oscillospiraceae bacterium
ATTTTGGCAAGTTCCACCGGGGTCCGGCGTCCCTCTCCGAAAAACTCATTGAGCATCGTGCCAATGAGCACCTCGAAAGCAGCAGATGAACTGAGTCCGCTGCCCTTGGGAACCGAAGACACCATATAAGCGTCCAGTCCGCACCCCTCCAAAGAGCAGCCCATGGCGACTATTCGGTTTGCCACACCGCGCAGAAGTGCAGCAGAGGTATTGACCTCGCCGACTCTTGGATCAAGTTCCCGGACATCAATTTCGATGATGGGATAACCTTGTGATTTAACGCGAATCAGACCACTATGGTTAGGGGCTGCCGCTGCCAGAATATCCAGATTGATAGCAGCCGCCAGTACGCGTCCATGCTGGTGATCGGTATGATTTCCGCCGATTTCGGTGCGCCCCGGTGCGGAAAACAACGCTTCTGCATCGTTTCTAAAGGTCTCTCGAAAACCGTTGATCACCTCTTTGCAGCGGTTTTTGGCTTCTTCGCTCTTTTCTAAACCATACAGCCGCGCAAGTGCTGCGGTGAACGCCTGGGTTTCTATCTCCGTTTCCAAGTGTGAATATGCCAAGATCTATTCCTCCTGATGTTTTCCCGTATTATTTATTATTCTGTAGTGTTTGCAAGGTAACAGGCTCATATTGCAGCCACAAATAGTGTTCATCGGTGAGATCCACCGTTGATGAGATTTCATGACCGTCCGAAAAAGTCATGATAAGCTGCATAAGCCCCTCTGCCAGACCGACTGCGTCGTTACGGACAGTTCCCTTTAGTGTACCGTCCTGCAATGCTTCCAGTGCGGGCGGTGTCGCATCTACCCCGACAATAAACGGCAGAGACTCAAGACTCAAGCCGGCTTCCAGCCATGCATCGATAGCACCTAAAGCCATGTCATCGTTATTGGCAAAAACGACCTCGATGTATTCCCCTCCTTTTTGGAGCCATTGGCGCATTCGAAGAGCTGCCTGCCCCCGCTGCCAGTTAGCAGTTTCGCTTGCAAGCCGTTCTACCGGCACACCGGCTTCCGTAAGGACTGCAACACACTGCTCCGTCCGCAGCAGAGCGTCCTGATGTCCAGCTTCCCCCTCCAGCATAACATACTGAAGAACACCGTCGCCGTTTTTATCAATGGACTTCTGATCGGCACGCCATGCATCTAATACAAGCTGTCCCTGCATCGAGCCGGCGTCTCCCGCCGGCAAGCCAACATAATATGCATGCTCCCAGCGCCGCAAATCCTCCTCCACCGGCTGGCGGTTGAAAAAGATAACAGGGATATCAGCTGCCTGTGCCTTATCAATAATAACCGCAGCAGCAGTTCTATCTACGATATTGATACAGATAACATCATACTCCCGATCTAAAAAGCGGTCAATCTGTTCGTTTTGAACGGTCTGACTACCCTTACCGTCAGCAAAATACAGGTTGATCTTCACATCGCCGTCCTGCTCTGCCTCCTGTGCAGCCCGCTGCAATTCCTTGGCAACCGTCGAAATAAATGTGTCCTCCTGCTGATACAGTGCCACCCCAATACGAATCGTATGTGGAGCAGTCGTTTCTGCACCGCAGGACGAAAGCATAATTAACATAATAACAGCAGCCAAAAGAGAATATATCCGTCTCATGCATACTCCCTTCTTCCCAATCAGGTCATCGGGAACAACAGCTTTTGATTTTCACTTTGATACATAGTTTCTTTACGGACCACTGAAAAGGCAATGACCGGAACCTCCGACTGCGGCTGATGCCGGGCGGCTGCCGCTGCGATCTGCACCGCAAAATAGCCCTCCGAGAACACATTGACCGCAGCAATGGCGGTAATGCGTCCCCGTTCCAGCGCATCGGCAATATCCGGTGTAGAGCCGCACCCGTAAAGCAGCGGCATTTCCTTCTCTCCGATTAGCACCGCCGCCTTAGAAAGTGCAGATGCCTCAAATGCGATCACCGCATCGGGGCGCTCGATTTGCAGAATGTCTGTCAGTGTCTCGTCCCCGGGCTTCCATTGGAAAACCCGTACCTGCCGTCCTTCCCTGCGCAGAAGTGTTTTGGCTGCCTCCAACCGTTCCCGAATTCCGTTATCGCCGGGAAGACTGTCCAAAAGCAGCACCAAACCGCCCTGCGGAACACCACTAAGCGCCGCCACACCAATCGCCTCACCCAGCGCTGTATGATCCATACAAACATCTGCCGACGCTCCCCATGCGGTCATGCCGGTTTCTACGGCAACAACAGTGGTCTTATCCGCTGCGGAGGAAACCGCATCTCCTATTATTTCACGGTCCACCGGAACAAGCAAAATAGCAGAAACATTCCCGGTAGCTTCCCGTTCCAGTAGAAGCGCCTGTTCCTCTGCGCTGTTATCAGTGCTAAGCGTCAAAAACCGCAGCTCCACATTAAGGTCGGCTGCTGCCTGCTCCATACCTTTTCTCATGGTCGATGCTGCGCCGTCCCCTTCCCGCAGAATAACCGACATTTCCAACAGCTCCGGCTGCCCCTTCAAATCATTGGGTGCAAACGCCAAAAGGCAAAAAAGAATGCTTAACCCAAGCAGAGGAAGAACCAGCCACAACAGTGTTTTTCGAGTCACAGGTCTCCCTCCTTCCGATACTTTTGCGCGGCATCGCTATCCAAAGCGGGGATACAAATGCGCACTACTGTTCCGTTATCCGGTTCACTGCTGATGGTCAAACCATAATCTGAGCCAAAATAAAGCTGCAGTCTTTGATGCACATTACGGAAACCGATGCCGGATCCCTTAGAGCCGGCCGTTGCTGCGCTCCAGTCGGGCCGAAGCAGCCGCTCTACCGTTTCTTCGGACATACCGGGACCGTTATCCGAGACCTCAATTATAACATTTCCCTGCGAACGGAACGCATGAACATTGATCTGCCCGTCCCGATCAGCATTTTCCATGCCGTGTTAAATGGCATTTTCCAGACTTGGCTGAATGATATGGTTAATGGTATATAGTCCCTCGATCCCCGGTTCCACCATGATATCGGCAGTAAATTTATTTTTGTAGCGCATCTTTTGGATCGTCAGATAGTGCTTGGCGTGCTCCAGTTCATCTGCAAGCGTAATAATATTGCTCCCCCGGCTGAGAGAAATGCGGAAAAACCGTGCCAAAGCCGTCAGCATAATGACCGCCTCCTGTGTCCGGCCGTTCTCGGTCATCCATACAACACTATCGAGGGTATTATAGAGGAAGTGTGGGTTGATTTGAGATTGCAGGACATTCAATTCACTTCGGCGTTTTTCCTCCTCTTGCAGCAGAATATCGTCCATCAAATGCCGCATGGTGGAAACCATTGACTGAATGGAGCGGCTCAAATGGGCGATCTCATAGGGTCCGTTTACATCGAAATTGACCGTTTCTTTCCCCTTTTCCAGCTCCCTCACCGCATGATCCAGTTTTTTCATCGGCGCCGTGATCCACTCCGAAAGGCGCAAATTGACAAAGACCAGCAGGAAGATGGAGAAAAACACCATAAATAACGCGAACCACAAAAGCTGGCTGTAATTATCCCGCAGGGTTTCCGCCGGAACTACGCCAACCAGTTTCCAGCCCGTATAACCCACTGTCTTTATGGTGACCTGACGACGCTGGGAAAGAAAAGTCTCTGTATGGGTGCCATCGGAATAGTCTGCGGCAACTATATTGTTTTCCTCCTGCAGTCCGGCATAAATAAGCTGCTGACGGGGGTGGTAGATAATCTCTCCCTCGCTGTCAATAAGATATAGATAGCCTTGCCCGTTTGCAAGAGAAATGTCCTTACAAATCTGCTCAATCCTACTGAAGTTCATATCTACCAAAAGCACACCGCTTTGGGTTCTTCCGCCTCTTGTTAATTCAACCTGGCGGCTGAGGGAAACCACCCAATGATAGCGAATATCAGGATCTACAAAAAGGTTTTGGACATGCGGAGTGGAAAAATGCATATTCTCAATGCGTTCCATGGCAGTAGTGAACCATTCCTCCCGACTGGGCATAACGCTGTTTTTGAGATCTGCCAGCGGGGTGGCGGCAATCAGATCACCGTCCCGATCAAAAATCGCCAAAGAAACCAGCACATCGCGATCCTTGGCATACAAAAGCTCCAGTGCGTTCTGCAGTTCCTCCTTTTTCTCCTGCTGCTCCAAATCGGCATTTTTTACAACACGGTAGTAAACTGTATCCGACACCTGCATCATATTGTGAAGGTAGCGGTCTAAATTAAAATTAACCTGCGATAAAATTCGCTTGGTATTATCTGCCGCCATCGTATTGGCAGAGGAAGAAAAGCGCAGCAGCAGCGCAATCCCCAAAAAGAGCATACCAATGACTGCCACTGCCGTAAAAGACAGTGACAGAATCATTTGTATGCTGGAGCGGTGGTATAACCTTTCCCACCGCTGGAGTAATCCGGGGCGCTTTGTTTCCACTGGAGCTCCTTTCTTCCTTGTATCGGTCAACTGTGGTTGGCGCGGTATTTGGTGGGTGTTTCTCCATAATAACGCTTAAACACATAGCTGAAGTAGTTGGGGTCTTCATATCCGCACTGCAGCGCAATAAGATATGTTTTTTCCTCTGTTGTGCAAAGGGCTTCTGCAGCTGCTTCCATACGCACCTTGGTAACATAGGAGGTAAATGGGATGCCGGTTTCCCTCTTGAACAGCGTGGAAAAATAGGTTGAGCTTAAATGGAGATAATCGCAGAGCGTATCCACTGAAAGACCGTTATCCTTATAGTGGCTGCTGATGTATTCCTTAGCAAGCTCCACCGTCCGGCTGGCCGTGTCGGTTTGGCGCCTGCGGATAAGGGAGCGCAAAAGCAGGCAGCGCTCCACGCACCAGTCCTCCAGCGTTCCCCACTCCGGGGTATTGACTGACTGTACAAACGGTGAAAAGCCTGCACCAAAAACCTCCTCGACCTCCACGCCCGACCGCCGCGTGACCTTCATCAAGTGGGTGAGCAGTTCCAAATAAAACTGGTTATACTGGCTGGCAGATGGATTAAAACGGCGGAGCTTTTCCATAAGGGCGGCGACCGTTTCCCGCACCTCGGTTTCATTTCCCAACTTGATGGCTGCGGTGATTGCCCGCTCATCGTTTTCATCGAACAGCAGAACGGCGCCGTGCTGCACTTCCAGGTCCTCGACATAGATGACCTGCCCACGCCCAACCATGGAACGGTATTCCAGCGACTCCCTCGCCTCATAGGCAGCACCGGAAAGCTGCGACAGGGCAGTGCAGGGCGCCCCCACCCCAATGGTAAGGGTCACGCCGAAATAGACCCCTGCAAGAATGCAGACCCGATCCAGCGCCCCAATAAAATCGTAAACGGTGAAGTCATCGGTGAGGGCGGCGACGGTAGCGATCCAATCGTGGTAGAGGAAGGAATGGCAGCCCTCTCCGGAGAGGTTTTCCTCCAGCAGCTTCTGTACCGAAAGGGCGGTCATGGTGTCCCGACTTTTTTCGCCGATATAGGCCAGTGCTGCCGTCCAGCGGCTGCCGCAAAGGTCTATCTCCAGCCGCTCGGCCTGCTCCGCCTCGGTGCCGGGGGCAAGACGCCCCTCCAACAGGTTGGTAAAAAACAGTTCCCGCAGAACAGGCAGGTAATCCCGGTAGCGGCTGCGCAACAGTTCGACATCTTGCCGTTCCGCACGCTCCCGGTCGAGATCAGCCTTGAGCTTTTGCAGAACGCCGGTCAACTCCTCGGCATTGATGGGCTTGAGGATATACTCAGCCACATTCATTTGCAGCGCCTGCTTAACATAGTCAAAGGTATCGAAACCGGAAAACACCACGAATTTGGAGGCGGGTAGCCGCTTGGTTAGAATACGGCACAGCTCCAGCCCGTCCATAAAGGGCATTTTGATATCGGTAAGGACCAGATCGGGACGTAGGCTTTCCGCCAGTTCCAAAGCGTCCTGTCCGTTGGCTGCCTCCCCCACCAGCGAAAAGCCCAGGTCGTTCCATTTCATTTTTTGGCTGATGCCGACCCGGATATCCTCCTCGTCATCTACCAGCAGCACCCGATACAATTCCATCGGTTCCTTCACCCACTTTTCCCGGGGATTTTAACTGATTTTCAGTAAAACAAAGACGGCCCGCAGGCGCGCGCCATCTTTGTGTGATATCACTTCTTTACAAGATAATTTCTCATATCCAGTGCGCAGGCGAACAGAATGATGCCGCCCTTGATGAGGTACTGCAGGTCCTGCGGTACGCCGATCATCAGCAGTCCGACGAAGATGAGACGCAGCATCAATACACCGATGACGATTCCACGGATCTTACCGATACCGCCTACAAACGATACACCGCCGATGACGCACGCCGCGATGGCATCCAATTCGTAGTTCAGTCCGGTATTGGCGGTATTGGAGGCGACACGGGCGCCCTCGATGAAGCCGGTGAAGCCGTACATGGCGCCTGCCAGTGCGAATACGCCGATGGTGACGGCGAATACATTGACGCCGGAAACACGGGCGGCTTCCTCATTGGAGCCGAGCGCGAACATATTCTTGCCGAAGGTGGTTTTATTCCAGATAAACCACATAATAGCGGTAAGGATAACGGCGAACAGAACATACCGGGGGACGGGCACTCCCTTGATCTTGAACAGGGCTCCCTTTACGAAGTTGGTATAGGAGGGGTCCAGATTGGAGATGGCCGCGCCCTTATTGTTGCCCTGCTGAACATACAGCAGCAGACAGGTAAACAGGATGAGCTGCGTGCCCAGCGTAACGATGAAGGGGTGCAGCTTGAACTTTGCCACGAAGAAGCCGTTGAAGCAGCCGACCAGCGCACCGATCATCATGGCCAGAAGAATGACCACCGGAATGGGCAGCGTGCCGATCTGCGGCCACATCTTATTGGCGACGTTGGCGGCATTTTGCAGCAGCGAGGCCGAAATACACGCCGTAAGACCTACCACACGTCCGGCGGAAAGGTCGGTGCCGGTAAGCACGATGCAGCCGCCGATGCCCAAGGCAGCAGGCAGATAGGCTGCCGTCTGGGAGAGAATATTGATCACGGAGGCAGTCCGGATGAAGTTGGGGTTCTTGATTGCGATATAGATAACCGCAACGGCCATAGTGATGATGAGTGCGTTATTCAGCAAAAACTCTTTGATGCGCTTGCCGATGCGCTTGCCGATGTGCTCATCCTTTCCCAACACTTTTGTTCCATTACTCATGGCTTAACTCTCCTTCTTACACATATTTCGCCGCCAGCGTCAGGATCTCCTCCTGGCTGGTGTTCGCAGCGTCTACCTCACCGGCCAGACGCCCGCCGGACATGACTAGAATACGGTCGCAGATGCCCAGAAGCTCCGGCATTTCGGAGGACACCATGATGACCCCCTTGCCGTCCCGGGCAAGGTCAAGGATCAGCTGGTAGATTTCATACTTGGCGCCGACATCAATGCCGCGGGTCGGCTCATCCAGCAGCAGCACCTCGGGCTTGGTAAGCAGCCAGCGGCCGATGATGACCTTTTGCTGGTTGCCGCCGGAAAGCGACCGGATCTGAGCGGACTGGCTGGGGGTTTTGATGCGCATGGCCTTGATGGCCCAGTCGGTATCGGCCTTCATCTTTTTATCGCTGAGGCAGAAGGCTCCGACCTTTTTATCCTCGCGGGGGACACCGCCGATCAAATAGCTATTGAGGTTGGAAATAACGGTGTTTTCTCTGATATCGCGGATGCCGAAAATGCCGGTGGCACGGCGCTCCTCGGTAAGCAGGGCAAAGCCGTTTTTAATGGACTCCTTGGGGGTCCTGTTGCGGATCTCTTTTCCGTGCAGGCGGATGGTGCCGCTGCCCTTGGTCATGGCGCCGAACAGGTTTTCCAGCACCTCGGTACGGCCGGAGCCGTCCAGCCCGGCGATGCCCAGCACCTCGCCCTTGCGGAGCTGGAAGCTGGCCTCCTTGAGCCGGGTATATTTTCCGGAAAGATTCTCTACCTCGAGAATGACCTCTCCGGGCTTATTATCCTTGGGCGGGAAGCGGTTGGTCAGCTCACGGCCCACCATCAGCTTGATGATCTCCTCCATGGTGAGATCGCCGGCATTACGGGTGGCGACCCACTGGCCGTCCCGCATGATGGTGACCTCATCGCTGATGCGCAGGATCTCGTCCATCTTGTGGCTGATGTAGATGATGCCGCAGTTGCGCTTTTTCAGCATATCGATGATGCGGAAAAGATGCTCTACCTCCGCCTCGGTCAAAGAGGAGGTCGGCTCATCGAATACGATCACCTTTGCATTATAGCTGACTGCCTTTGCGATTTCCACCATCTGACGCTGGGAGACAGGCAGGGTGGACATGATGGCCCTGGGGTCAACATGAACGAGCTATTCCTCGATGATCTCGTGTGTTCTTTTTCGCATAATGGATTCGCTAACCATAATGCCCGCAGCCTTGGGGTAACGGCCCAGCCAAAGGTTATCCATCACGCTGCGGGTCAGCGCCTGGTTCAGTTCCTGATGCACCATGGCGACGCCGTTTTCCAGCGCCTCCTTCGAACTTTTGAACGACACTTCTTTTCCGTCCAAAATGATGGTTCCCTGATCCTTATTGTAGATGCCGAACAGACATTTCATCAGGGTGGATTTCCCAGCGCCGTTCTCCCCCATCAGTGCATGGACGGTACCGGGACGAACGGTAAGCGATACGCCGTCAAGTGCCTTTACACCGGGGAATTCCTTGGTTATGTTCCGCATTTCCAGCAATGCCGGCTGCTCCATCTGCGTTCACCTCCTACTGTTATCTTGCGTCCCTGCGCGCGGCGGTAATCATCTATCTCGGAAAGTCCTCCGGGAAAATATGCACATAGAATTCGTCCGCCACCGACATGGCGGCGATCTCCCGCCGGATGCGGTAAGGCTGGGTGCGCTTAGACCAGGAGAATTCGTCAATGGCCAGATACACGCCGCTGGCACCGGCACCCTTCTCGTAGACGTGGTTCTTCTCATAGGTGCCGTTTTCAATCATGGCAAACAAATCATACACGGCACCGTCCAGGTCCTTGACCATAGAAGTGGCAACGTGACCGGGATACAGGCTATTCTGGTTGGAGTCTACACCAATGGCGTAGCGGTTTTCTTCGCTGGAAGCTTCCAGAACGCCCTGACCGGTAGTACCGGCGGCCTGGAAGACGATGTCGGCACCCTGAGCGTAGAGCTGCTTGGCAGCGGT
>USBC01000067.1 GCA_900552845.1 uncultured Oscillospiraceae bacterium
TGTTTACGCGCCCATCTACAACCGCCTCCTCGGCATACGCCTGTCCAACGTAGATTTCTACGCTCCGGTCCATACCACCCTTTGCGTGTACCACGACGACTACGGCGACTACTCGACCAACGAGCCGACCATGGACGGCACAGCCAGCCTGTCGTTCTACCTGTCCGCCATGCAGCAGATGGGGCAGAAACAGGCCGAGGGCAAATAATCTCTCCCCAAGCGCGGGGCAAAAAAATGCGCCGCCCCACGGGGGGGCCCGGGGCCCCCCCCCCGGGGGGCGCCGCCGCCGCTGCGGACCCCGCCCGCATAAACCGCCCTGCGGGGGTTTTGGGCTGCGCCCCGCCCGTCTTTCGCAAAAGCCGATGCTTTTCGGCAAAGTTCACACCTTATTCGCATTCTATTATCAGCCACGATAAAATTTCGTGCTAAACTGATATCAATAATTATGTCCGCACATAGGAGGTCGAAAGCCGTCCCATGAAGATCACCGTTCTTGCCGTAGGCAGCGAGGCGCAGTATCAACCTACCTTTGATACCGCCTACCAATATCTGAAAAAGGAAACCGCCTCTCTTTCGGCGGAGCTTTCCTATGCCATCTGCCGTCCGGAGCCCACCGGGCTGTTCGCCGCCATGCGTCAGGCCATGAGCCAAAGCGAAGCGGTCATTCTGCTGCTCTCTCCGGAGCCCGCCGCCGTTTCCACGGCGCTGCGGGTCGTCTGCGGCGGTCTGGAGCGCTCTGCCGCCACCGATGCCGCTTTGCAAAAGCAGCTGGAGGCACGGGCTGCCCGTATGGGTCTTTCGCTCAGCTTCGAGCAGCTTGCGGATTATGCCTCCTTCCCGTCAGGCGCCACCCTGCTGCCCAATCCGCAGGGCTTGGTTCAGGGCTATGCCATCACCGCACGCCGGCAGCTTTTAATGGCGCTGCCCGCCCTCCCCGGCGAGCTCTCCGCTCTCTACCCCTCCGCGGTGCGCCCCCTGCTGGGCAGGCTGGCGGGGCTGGCGGCAAGCTACGGCACCGTTCGTGTGCTGGAGCTGGATCAGTTCTCGGTACCGCAGGAGATCACCCGCCTCAGCCAGAACCCCCACTTAAAGCTCACCTCCCGCCATCAGTGCGGCGATTATGAGATCAATATCGAAGCCACCGGCGCCACTCAGGCAGAGTCCGACGACTACCTCCAGCGGGCGATCGGTCATATGCAGCAGACCTTCGGCATTTACCTCTACTGCATCGGCAACCGCCCCCTCCCGCAAATCGTCGTGGACGGGCTGATCCGCCACGGACTCACCCTTTCCACTGCTGAATGGGGCACCGGCGGGCTGCTTTCCGGGCAGCTTTCCGCCGTTGTCGGTGCGGGCGGCTGCTACCGCGCCTCCTACAATGACACCCACATCGGGCAGGAGCTTACGCTCCCCCGCCGTCTTTTGCAGGAGCCGTCTGAAAATGCCGCCGTTATCGCCGGTCTTCTGGCGCAGCAAAGCCGCCGTGCCGGTCACACCGCTTTGGGGCTCGGCGTCTATTGTCCGGCAGGCAGCGGCTCGCTGCATGTTGCCCTTGCCGATAAAAACCGCATTTGGAACCGCCGTCTCTCGGTCGCGGAGCTGCGGCGGGAGGATACCCCTCAGATCGCCGTTTGGCAGGCAATGAATGTTCTTCGTCTTTATACCGCTCAATATCCCAAGCAGCTCCCCGGTGGCATAGAGCCTGCCGAGCTGGAGAAGCGTGCCGGTCTTGGCGCCCTGTTTGCCCGCAATGCCCACCATTCTGCCAAAGCACCGGTAAATACCGTCGGAAAGGAATCAAAACCCGCCATGGAAAATAAGAGCCGCATCAAATCCCGTCCTGCCGCCGAAGCCACCGGTGCCGAGGCGATCCGGGGCACCAACCTCATTCAGCGCATCAAGATGAAGGCGCTCACCAAAAGTGACAAGATCCGCATTGCGGCACTCGCTCTGTGCGTGGTGGTATTTGCCGCTTCGCTCATCTACATTCTGGGCAATAAGATGCAGTCCATCAATAACGGCAAGCTCTCCGATGAGCTGTCGAACCTTTACGACCCCAATGCCACCAATACCAGCACCGTGAATAAGGACGGCTACCCCAATAACTATATTGCGGGCTTCGAGGCTTTGTATAAGCGCAACCCCGATATCGCCGGCTGGATCAAGATCCCCGATACCAAGCTGGATTACGCCGTCATGCAGGCGGAGGATAATGATAAATACCACCGCACCGATATCGACCTCAAGAAGAACGACTGGGGTATCCCCTATGTCGATTTCCGCGTCGATCAGGAAAAGCCCTCCTACAATACCGTTATTTACGGTCACAATATGGGCGACGGCACCATGTTCGGCTACCTGCAGGGGTACAAAAAGCTCAGCTACTACCAGCAGCACCCGCTCATCAGCTATAACAGCGTCTACCGCAAGGATATGTACAAGATCTTTGCCGTTGTCGTCTGCAAAGCCGATGACCCCGATTTCGACTACCACAATTTCATCGACAGCGACAGCGATGCCGCCAAGAATGAATACATCGAAAAGATCATGGAGCGTTCCATCATCAAAACCACCGTAGATGTCAAGGCAAGCGACCGTCTGCTTACCCTTTCCACCTGCGATTACACCTTCCGTGATCCCGATACCAACAAGCTCATTGCCCGTCTGGTTGTGTTTGCCCGTGCGCTGCGCGATGGGGAAAGCGAAACCGTCAATGTCAATGCCGCATCTCTCAACCCCAACCCGCTCATGCCCAAGCAGTGGTATGAATACATCAAGAAGCAGCAGGAAAAGAAGGCTGCCGCCGAGCTGGAAAAGGAGCAGAAGGCTTACATTGCCCTGTGGCTCACCGCGGATGAGGCTGCCGATACCAGCCTGACCACTGCCGAACTGTACGCCAAGGCGCAGGATCGCGCGGCGCTGGCGGAGCGCTGCCTCACTACGGAGGAGCTGTCCGCCGAGGATCGCACGCCGGAAACCATCAAGGCACTCATCGAGTTCCGCAAGAAGCTCTTTGTCATGCTGCTGACGCAGGAGGAAGAGGCACAGAATACCGCCAGCAAGAAGCTTGTCCTCTGTCAGGAGCGTCTGGATATCCTCCAGCAGAAGGTCGACTTCGAAGATGAAAAGAATATCCCGCTGTTTGATGATAAGGTTCTCTATGCCACCAAGTGGGAGCAGCTTCAGCCCCGCTACAAGCTGCTCAGCAAGGAAAAGAAGACCTGGAAGCTGTACCTCACGGTCAAGGACGTCCGCGACCTTGAAAAGATCGACGGAGAAAAGCTGCAAAAGCTCTTCGAGGCGAACCAGCAAAAAGCCAAGAAATACCTCACTGAGGAGCAGATCGCCCAGTACGAGACTTGGGAGAAGCTCTCCGTTGCCGTCACCAAGGCAGAGGCGACCCGCAAGGCGCTGGAGGCAGAGGGTCTTGCCGCCGGTCTTACCCAGTCCGAAATGGATAAGCTGAGCCTTGCCGACCTCAAGAAGGCAGTAGATAAGAAGAAGAATCAAGGTGAGATCAACAAGACCATCGAGGCCATCAAGGTGCTCAATCCCAATGCCACCGGCGCCAACGGCACCGCCCTCACCGATATGACCCTTGATGAGCTGAAAACGCTGCTTGGCACGCTCCAGCAGGAGCGCGCCACGCTGGAGGCAGCGGCAAAGGCTGCCGGTATGACCGTCGATGAGATCAAGAAGTACCCCAGCAACTCCGCTCTTCAGCAGGTTCTCAATGAAAGGCAGAAGGGACAGCGCGAGGCTCTCATCAAAGAGATTCTCGCCATGGAGGGGCACCCCCCCGAGAGTGAGCTGCAGAACAAAACCCTTGATGAGCTGAAGGCGATCAAGGCGCAGCTTGCCGATCAGGTCGCCCTGCGTGCCTCTCTCATCAGCGAAATCAAGGCACTGGCAGCGGAGCTGGGCGAAAGCGTTGATGAAAATGCCCTCAATGCCATGACTCTCGACCAGCTCACTGCCAAGAAGCAGGAGCTGCAGCAGAAGAAAGCAGAATCGCAGCGTCAGGCAAACCTTGATGCCATTCGTGTGCTGGATCCCGATGCCGCCGCGTCGCTTCAGAATTCCGATGCGGCCTCCATCGCCAGCAAGCTCAGCGAGCTGCAAGCCATTCGTGCCAATCTGGAGGCAACCGCCCGCGGGCTGGGGATAGACCCCGCCCAGTATCCCACCAATGCAGCGCTCGATCAGGCAATCAAGGATAAGCAGCAGTCCTCCGGCGGCGGCATCGTCATTCTTCCCACCGGCTGACCCCCTGCGGGCGCTTCCACCGCATAAAGGAAGCGAAAGGGTCGCAAGACACCTGTTCCCATGTACATAAACCGAAAAATCCCCGCTGCGGCAATCACCTCAGATTGCTGCAGCGGGGTTCTTATTATTTTTACGCCGCCTGCTCACGGCTCGTCCAGCAGGTCACCGAATTTAATGCCCTCCAGCTTTTTCCGCACCATCTCGGAAATATCGGCATAGATCCGGCTGAATTTGCATACCATGCACGCCTGTCGGTTGCGGTTGCAGGTGTACTCGTCCTCATTCAGGCATCGGCTGATGGCATAGGGGCCCTCTACCTGCTCTATCACCTCGTACAGCGAGATCTCCTTCGAATTTTTCGCCAGCTCATAGCCGCCGCCCGCACCCTTGTAGCTTTTTATCAGACCACCCGCCACCAGCTTCCGCAGGATCTTCAGCGAAAACCGCAGCGTCACGCCGGTCTGCTCGGCAATGGCTGCCGCCTCCATTCGTCCGCCGTTCTGCGCCAGGCAGTAAACGATCCGTACCGCATAGTCGGATTCCAGTGTGATATGCACCGTTCTCCCTCCCTTTTATTCCAGAAAGTCCTTCAGCTTCTTGCTGCGGCTGGGGTGACGCAGCTTCCGCAGTGCCTTCGCCTCAATCTGCCGGATTCTTTCACGGGTAACATTAAATTCCTTTCCTACCTCCTCCAGCGTGCGGGCGCGTCCGTCCTCCAAGCCGAACCGCAGGCGCAGCACCTTTTCCTCACGGGGGGTCAGGGTAGCAAGCACCTCTGCAAGCTGCTCCTTCAGCATGGTGTGTCCCGCCACATCGCTGGGTGATGGTGCGTCCTCATCAGGGATAAAGTCTCCCAGATGGCTGTCCTCCTCCTCACCAATGGGCGTTTCCAGCGAAACCGGCTCCTGCGCCACGCGCATGATCTCCCTTACCTTTTCCACCGGCATCTCCAGCTTTTCGGCGATCTGCTCGTTGGTCGGCTCGTGACCGTTCTCGTGCAGCAGCTGGCTGTTCACCTTTTTCACCTTGTTGATGGTCTCCACCATGTGTACCGGAATGCGAATGGTACGCGCCTGGTCGGCAATGGCACGGGTGATTGCCTGCCGGATCCACCATGTTGCATAGGTGGAGAACTTAAAGCCCTTGGTGTGGTCAAACTTCTCAACCGCCTTGATCAAGCCCAGATTGCCCTCCTGAATGAGGTCAAGGAACTGCATGCCGCGTCCCACATAGCGCTTGGCAATGGAAACCACCAGACGGAGGTTCGCCTCGGAAAGACGCTTCTTTGCCGCCACATCGCCCTCCGACATGCGGATCGCCAGCTCGACCTCCTCCTCGGCGGAAAGCAGCGGCACCCGCCCGATCTCCTTCAGATACACCTTTACCGGGTCATCGATGCTGATGCCGTCGGCGTTCAGCACATTTTCCAGCTCCTCGTTGCTCGCCGGTGCAATGCTCTCTCCACCATCGTCCTCCACGATTTCAATGTTGTATGTCTCAAAGGTATCATACAGCTTGTCCACCTGCTCCACATCGTAGTCCAGCTCCTCCAGTGCGTCGCTGATCTCCTTGGTGGTCAGGCGTCCCTTCTGCTTGCCGCTCTCCAGCAATTCTTTGAGTACCTGCTTCTTATCCTGTGTCGCCATCTGTTGCTCCTCCTTATGGGGCTGCACCCCTTCGTTACTGATCCTGATCGGTCTTGCGGGGCTTAGTGCGCCCCGCAGGGCGTCCCGACTCCGCCGGAACCGGGCGGCTTCGCCGCCTCGCCCGCCTGCGGCGGGCTGCCCTGCGGGCGCCGCTTCCGGCGCAGATTTCCGGTTTTCCCTTTGTTTTGCGCCGTTTGGCGCCCATTTATTCGCCCCGGCGGTTTTTCTCACGGTTCAGGGCGGCTATGTACTGCTTCAGCGCCTCGCCGGAAAGCTGTCCCAGCTCCTCACGGCTTATCTGTGCCGCATGGCTTTGCAGGCAGCGCAAGCAATCCTCCGCCTCCTGTTCGCTCACCGGCGGTTCTCCGGGCAGCTGCCATTTTGCCACTCGGTCTACCACTTGCGGCGGCAGCGTCTCGCCCAGTGCGGTTATTGTCAGCTCCCGTCCGGCAAGCCCCCGCTGTAAAAGCGCCCGATACAGCGTCCGGTCGCCCTCACTCAGCAGGTAGTTTTCCGGCAGCCTGTCCCGCAGGCTTTCGGCTTGGTCTGGGTGCCGCAGCAGATACCGCAGCAGCCGCTCGGCGGCTTTCATCTCTCTGGGATGCTGCCGCCACAGCAGCTCGTCCTCACGGTTCATGGTATTCTTCATTGGCGGAGAAATCAGCTCTCGTTCCTCCTTTTTTCGGTCACGGTAGCTGCGCTTCTTCTGCTCCCGCTCAATCTGTCCGGCAACGGCGGCTTTGTCCACCTCCAGCTCCCGACAGATCTTCGAGAGGTAGACCTCCCGCTCGATGGGGTTGGGCAGTCCCGCCATCAGCACCGCAAACTGCTTGAGGAATGAGACCTTCCCCTCGGCAGTGGTCACATCGTTTTCCCCCCGCAGCTTGCTTATGGCAAAGTCGGTAGCGGAGCTGCTGCCCTCGATGAGCTGCTCGAAGCGCTCCGCACCGAATTTTTTAATGAATTCGTCGGGGTCTTTGGCGTCCGGAATGGAAAGCACCTTGATTTTTACCCCCGCCGCCTCCAGCAGACCGGTGGCACGCTGGGTCGCCGCCTGCCCCGGACCGTCGCTGTCGTAGGAGAGCAGCACCTCGCCGGTGTACTGGGCGATGAGACGGCACTGCTCCTCGGTCAACGCCGTGCCCAGCGTCGCCACGGCGTTGGTAAAGCCCGCCTGATGCAGCGAAACAACGTCCATATAGCCCTCGCACAGGATCAGCCCCTTGCGGGGGCTGCCCTTGGCAAAGTTGAGCGCAAACAGATTGCGGCTTTTCTTGAAAACCGGTGTATCGCTGCTGTTGAGGTACTTGGGGCCCTTTTCCCCCAGATTTCGACCGCCGAAGGCGATCACATTGCCCCGCAGATCGATGATGGGGAAGATGGCGCGGTTGCGGAAGGTATCGTAGATGCCGCCCCGCGCCCCCTCGCCGACCAGATGCGCCGCCAGCAGCTCCTCCCTGGTGTAGCCCTGCTGCCGCATGGCATTCGTCAGGCCGTCCCAGCCCTCGGCGGCGTAGCCGATGCCGAAGTGAACGATGGTATCGCGGGTCAGCCCCCGCCCGATGAGGTAGGCTCTGCCGGGTCTGCCGGCTTCGCTCATCAGGGTGCGGTGGAAGTAACGGGCAGCGTCGCGGTTCAGCTCCAGTATCCGCTTTCTCTGGCGGGAGGATCGGTCGTCGCCCGCCTCCTCTGGTACCTGCATACCGGCTCTCTGCGCCAGCAGCCGCACTGCCTCCATGTAGTCCAGGTTTTCGATGCGGCGGATAAAGTTGATGACATCGCCGGCAGCACCGCAGCCGAAGCAGAAGAAGGACTGGGTATCGGGGTAGACGGTAAAGGAGGGGGATTTTTCGCTGTGGAACGGGCAAAGCCCCGAAAGGGTGCGTCCCCGCCGCCGCAGGTTGACATAGCTGCCCACCACCTGCTCAATATCGCTGCGGTATTTCAGCTCCTGCAAAAACTGGTCGGACAGCATACGCTCTCCCCTCCTTTCTCCTCATTTCTCGTCTGATTTCGTATTTTTGATCTCGGTTTCTTCTCGCCTAACGGCGTCGCAAAGTTTTAATTAGGGCTTAGTCTGTATCTCCGCCTACCGGCGGGGTGGTACTTTTGACCCGCCAAAAGTACCCAAAAGCGTTTTAGGGCTGCTGCCCTAAAAACCCGCGCCGCTTGGCTGCGCTGGATACGAATGTTGTTTTTCTGCTATCGCAGAAAAACAAATCCGTACTGCGCGCAGATGCGCTCAAAAGGTAGCCTGCGGCGGCATTTTTATCGCCCCCGTGCTGGAGCACGGAAGGGCGAACCACCACCCCTGTCCCCTCCTCTAAGGAGGGGAACTATGGGGGAAGTAGGCTAATACTTTTCAACCTGTCGCTTCTTTCCTCGGCAAAACTATCTCCCGCACCCTCTCACCGCGACCTATGGCTTCGGTGAAGCCTGCAGCGGGCGGGTTGCCGCTTACAGCACCGACCACGAGCGGGGAATGACCATGCTCTCATAAAGGTCGACGCAGTAGCGGTCGCTCATGCCGCTGATAAAGTCGGCAGCGGCGCGGGTTGCACCCTCCTCCTCGGCAATGCCGCGGTAGAAATCCGGCAGGCGGTGCGGGTTGGCAACATAGTAGCCGTAAAGATACCGCACAATGTCCTTTGCCTTGCCCTCCTCGCTTTTGGCGACAGGGTTTTTGTATACCGCCTCAAACAAAAAGCGCTTGAGCGTCAGGAAATTCTTTTCGCTTTCCCCGTCCATCTCTACCGTCTCGGTGCTGTGCTCAATAAGCGCCTGCAGCATTCCGCTGATCCGGCGGCTTTTGCCGTTGCCGAAGCGCAGACGCACCTCCCACGGCAGATCCTCCTCGGTAAGAATTCCTGCCCGGATCGCGTCCTCGACGCCGTCCCCGCTCTCGCCCGTAAGGGAGAGGGTTGCGTTATCCAGCGTCAGCGGGCCAGCCGACATGATTCCATCGGCATCGGAAAGCGTGGCGGTGCCGGTAATGGTCAGCAAATCTGCCAATTCGG
>USBC01000068.1 GCA_900552845.1 uncultured Oscillospiraceae bacterium
TGCTGAACCGCGCTTATTTCATTGCGTATAATTTCGAGCGACATCACCCTTCATTCATGATGCCGCTCCGCGCTTCGGCCATACCATTCTGCCACAAATGAGCTGACCATCGTTGTAATAGCGAGGACTTAAAAGTCCTCGCTATTAGCATACATCGTCATACGGCTTGTCCCCTGATGAAAAACGGCGGATCAAAGGGGGATTACTAAATGGCACCTTGAAAGCGGGAAAATTTTCCTCTACAGGGGCGCAGGCATATATTCGCGCGCCCACATGGTGTGCGAAAGCTGAACAATCTGTGAAAAACACCCCCGTTTCCTTGACATTGCCCCCCGCAAACCGCTATACTTTGGAAAGACCAAAATCGGAAAGGAGGGTGCGCCTGTGCGGAAACTCATTATCGTTGTGGCTTCGCTGCTGGTCGTGGTGCTGTTTATTTTGCAGGGCTTTCAGCAGACGCACCCGCTGCCGGAGCCGGAAAACACCCGTCTGACCGCCACCGGCGAGGGGATCGAGGACGCACTGGACGCCATCTATTTTGATGTGCCCATTATGGGGGTGCAGAATGCTACTGCGGAGCGCCTTGCGGCTGATTTCGGGGTGGATACCTCCTGCCTTTCTGCAGTGTATGGTCGCTATACCGATGGCCGCTTCGGGATTGCCGATGTGATCATCGTTGTGCCGAAGCCCGGCGAGGAGGGTGCCGCCCGCGATCTGCTGGTAACGGTGCGCACCAGCCGCGCCGCCCATTTTGCCAATTATGATATTTACGGCGCCGGCGAACTGGCGGAAAACGGTGTGATTTATACACTGGACGATTATACCGTGCTGCTGATGATCAACAACACAGAGCATGTGCGGGAGCTTTTGGAGCAGTATATCTCCGGCTGACACCACATTTGCCATATTGCGTCCTTTGCCCCTGCTGCCGGCGGGGGTTTTGCTTTTTGGGGGGCTGTGCATGAGGACTGGTTAGCCGGTGGACGCCGCGCTGGGGCGGCGGCCCAGCCGCCGCGGCGGGCAAAGCCCGCACAGCGCGAAGCGCTGCCCTGCGGGGCGTTCTGCGTTCTTCACGCATACTTTCCTTTGCAATCGACAACGTGGCATGCTATAATATCCTCGGTAATGTTTATATTGCAGCTTGAAAGGCGCATTTTTCTTGATGAAATGCGCAAAGTGACCCCGATTTATTCCGGTAAGGAGGTATTCTGATGCAAAAACTGATTATTGCCATCGTATCCAATGAAGACAGCACCGCGGCGTCCCGCGCTCTTACCAAGGGCGGATTTTCGGTCACGCGGCTTGCCACCACCGGCGGCTTTTTGCTCTCCGGCAATACCACCATGCTGGTGGGTACCGATGCTGACCGGGTAGACGAAGCGATCCACATCATCGGCGAAAACAGCTGCAAGCGCAATAAAATGGTCTCCGGCAACACGTCCTTTAATGCCGGAATGTACGCCAATGTGCCGGTACAGGTCACGGTAGGCGGCGCAACCATCTTTGTTATTGATGTAGAGCGGTATGAAAAGCTCTGAGCCGCTGCGTGGCTTTACCGGCAGCCACCGGTACACCCTTTCGGTGATTCCGCCGCTGCCGCAGCCCGTTGCCGCGGCGCTTGCCGCCGGACGGCTGACCCATGCCCTGTGTCTGGAGGCAGCCAGCCCCGCCCTGCTGCGGGATACCGCCATTGCCACGGCAGGGGCGCTGCTGTGCCGCAGGGGAGGCGGCAGTATGTGCGGGGAGTGTCCCGCCTGCCGTAAGGTGCTGGTGGGGGAGCACCCCGACCTGCTGCTGTACGACCCTGATGAGGACAAGGACATTTATAAAAAAGACAGCGTGCGCCTTTTGCGTGCGGAGCTGTACCGCACACCGGTGGAGGCGTCGCGCAAGGTAGCCGTGCTGCATTTGGCAGAGCGCATTTCTGCCGAGGGGCAGAACCTGCTGCTGAAGATCATAGAGGAACCGCCGGCGGATACCTTTTTTGTGCTGACCGCACAGAACCGCTACCGGCTGCTGCCGACGGTGCTTTCCCGCGTGACCTGCTGTGCCCTGCCGCCTGCCGGCGGCGAGGACTGCCTGCGCCGGATCCGGGCATTGGCACCGGGGCACACCGAGGAGGAGCTGAACCGTGCGATGATCCGCTGCGGGGGCAGCCCGGAGACAGGCGCCGCCCTGCTGCGGGACGCAGCGGTGCAGAAGCGTTATGCCGCCGCCGAGGAGATGCTGGCGGGACTGGCAATGGCAAACAGCTACCGGGTGATGGCGGCTGCCGCACCGCTGGAGCGTGACCGCCCTGCCTACACCGCCCTGCTGGAGACATTGGCGGAGCTGCTGGCGAACCCTGCTCTGCGGGAGATGTACAACCTGCCGGTACGCACCGCAGCCCGCTGCCGCGCAGAGCTGGCGCCGCTTTTGCAGATGTGTGAGCGCAACGCCCACCTGCCGCTGGTGACGGCGCTGCTGACGACGCGGTGCAGGAGATAAACTGTCCATAGAGAGTGGCTGCCCGATTGAAGCGGGGGGTTGCGTCCGACGCACGGAGCGCGACCAAGGCGCTGCCTTTGGATTTCGCAAGCCTTTTATAAAAGGCTTGACCGAAAACTTTTGTGCTTGCGTTTCATTTGGAAAAAACACATGATATGTGAAAAATAAAGGAGTACCATTTTTATGGCAGAGATCATCGGCGTCCGATTTAAGGAAGTCGGAAAAATTTATTATTTTGACCCCAACGGCGGCAACTTCCGCATCGGAGAGCCGGTGGTGGTGGAGACTGCCCGCGGCACCGAATGCGGCACCGTCGCCATTGCCAACCGGGAGATCGACTCCGAAAAGGTGGTAAAGCCGCTGAAAAAGGTGACCCGACCCGCCACGCAGGAGGACCTGCGCCGTGTAGAGGAAAACCGCAAGAAAGAGGAAAAGGCATTCCGTGTGGCACAGGAAAAGATAGCCCTGTGCAAGCTGGATATGAAGCTGGTGGAGGTGGAATACGCCTTTGACGGCAGCAAGATCCTGTTCTACTTTACCGCCGACGGGCGGGTGGATTTCCGCGAGCTGGTAAAGGAGCTGGCAGGCGTGTTCCGCACCCGAATCGAGCTGCGGCAGATCGGCGTGCGTGATGAGGCAAAGATGCTGGGCGGACTGGGCATCTGCGGGCGCCCGTTCTGCTGCGCCAGCTTTTTGGGAGAGTTCCAGCCTGTTTCCATCAAGATGGCAAAGGAGCAGGGGCTTTCCCTCAATCCTACCAAGATCAGCGGAGCCTGCGGGCGGCTGATGTGCTGCCTGAAGTACGAGCAGGACGCCTATGAGGATCTGCTGCGTTCCACCCCCAAGGCAGGTGCCATTGTGCAGACTGCCGAGGGCCGAGGCCGCGTGACCGAGGTAAACCTGCTGACCGGCGAATTGAAGATCCATCTGGACCGCGCTGAGGAGGGGGCAGCCGTTTCGTTCCACAAGTCGCAGGTCAAGGTGCTGCGCGACGGTCGCATTGCCGTGGAAAAAGCCGAGGCGGACGAGCTGAAAGGCTTGGAGGGCTGAAATAGAAGATACCGAGTCCCTGCCGAAAGGCAGGGGCTTGCTTTTAGAGGACGGGAAAGAAACGGGATACGACAAGGGCAGGCACACGCTGTTTTGGGAAGCGATCGGGTCTTCTCAAAAGGTATTGAAAAGTTCCGCTGAAGTGAAAAGTTCCTGCGGCTTGCACTTGCACAATGGGGATCGCTGGTGTATAATATTACGGTTAAATTTATTGGTAGGGGCGGCACGTGCCGCTGCCCGCCCGGAAAGGACGACCAAACTTGGTTAGAGAAGATTTAAGAAACATTGCTATCATCGCCCACGTTGACCATGGCAAGACCACTCTGGTCAATGAAATGCTCAAGCAGGGCGGCACCTTCCGCGATAATCAAGTGGTGCAGGATCGTGTGATGGATTCCGGCGACCTGGAGCGGGAGCGCGGCATCACCATTCTGGCAAAGAACACCTCCACCACCTATAAAGGCGTGAAGATCAACATTGTAGATACCCCCGGACACGCCGACTTCGGCGGCGAGGTGGAGCGCGTACTGAAAATGGTGGACGGCGTACTGCTGCTGGTAGATGCGGCGGAGGGTCCCATGCCCCAGACCCGCTTTGTGCTGGAAAAGGCGCTGGCGCAGGATCTGACCGTCATTATCGTTATCAATAAGGTAGACCGCCCCGATGCCCGTCTGGACGAGGTGGTGGACGAGGTACTGGAGCTGATGCTGGATCTCGGCGCCTCCGATGAGCAGCTGGACGCCCCTGTGGTATTCTGCTCTGCGCGGCAGGGCGCAGCCTCCTTTAGCCCCCATCAGTTCGGCAGCGACCTAAAGCCGCTGTTCGATACTATTTTGGAGCACATTGCGCCGCCCGAGGGCGACGAGACCGCACCCTTGGGTATGCTGGTTTCCAGCGTGGATTATTCCTCCTTTGTGGGACGCATCGGCGTAGGCAAGATCACCTCCGGTACCATTCGGCAGAATATGCAGGTGACGGTGTGCGATTACCATAACCCCGACCTAAAGACCAATGGCAAGATCACCGCGCTGTACCAGTACGACGGGCTGAAAAAAAGCCCTGTGGACAGCGCCATGGTGGGCGATATCGTGGCGTTCTCCGGGATTGAGAGCATCACCATCGGCAATACCATCTGCGATCCGGCTGCCATTGTGCCCATTCCCTTTGTGAAGATCAGCGAGCCGACCATCGAGATGACCTTCTCGGTGAACGATTCGCCCTTTGCCGGCAAGGAAGGCAAATTTGTGACCTCCCGCCAGATCCGCGACCGCCTGTACCGTGAGCTGCTGAAGGACGTTTCGCTGCATGTCAAGGATACCGAATCCACCGACAGCTTCCGCGTGCTGGGACGCGGTGAGATGCACCTTTCCATTCTCATCGAGACGATGCGCCGCGAAGGGTACGAATTCCAGGTGGGCGCGCCGAAGGTGCTGTACCAGGAGATCGGCGGCAAGAAATGCGAGCCGATCGAGGAGCTGACCATTGATGTGCCTGCCGACAGCGTAGGCACTGTCATGGAAAAGATGGGTCCCCGCAAGGGCGAGCTGCAGGAGATGCACCCGCAGGGCGACCGCATGCGTTTGACCTTCCTGATTCCCGCGCGCGGGCTGTTCGGCTACCGCAGCGAGTTTTTGACCGATACCAAGGGCGAGGGCATCATGTCCTCGGTGTTCCACGGCTATGATAGCTACAAGGGCGAAATTCCCGGACGCCATTCCGGCAGCCTGATCGCCTTTGAGACCGGCACCGCCGTTGCCTACGGCATCTTTAATGTGCAGGATCGCGGCACCATGTTCATCACCCCCGGCACTGAGGTGTATGCCGGCATGGTGGTGGGGCAGAACCCCAAGGGCGAGGATATTTCCGTCAATGTGTGCAAGACCAAGCACCTGACCAACACCCGCGCCTCCGGCAGCGATGATGCCCTGCGCCTGGTACCGCCCCGTATCCTGAGCTTGGAGGAGGCGCTGGAATTCCTGGCGGAGGACGAGCTGCTGGAGGTCACCCCCAAGAGTATCCGGATCCGCAAGCGCCAGCTGGACCACAACCTGCGCATGCGCGAGTGGGCAAAGAAGAAAGCCGCGGCAGAGGCCGCCGCAAAATAACCGGTAAGCAACCGGAAAAGAGAAAGGCGGAAAAAAGCCATGGCAGAACTGAAATATGAGATCGTGCAGCACCTGGCGGTAATCGCCGAGGGCAGCAAGGGCTGGTGTAAGGAGTTGAATCTGGTCAGCTGGAACGACCGCGACCCCAAGTTTGACCTGCGGGAGTGGAGCCCCGACCACACCAAGATGGGCAAGGGCATCACCCTGACCTATGAGGAGATGCAGGCACTCTGCGACGCATTCACCGAGTTTGGTGAAAATGAGGAGCTGCCGGAGGAATAAATTCCGGAACAAAGCATAAACATGACCCCCTGCCGCGGCAGGGGGTGCTTTTTATCCCGGTGAGCTTCGGTGCGCTATTTGTTCTCTGCCATCATTGCCTCAATGCGCAAAAGGCGGTTGTACTTGGCGGTACGCTCGCCGCGGCAGGGGGCACCGGTCTTGATCTGTCCGCAGGCGGTGGCAACGGCGAGGTCGGCAATGGTGGTATCCTCGGTTTCGCCGCTTCGGTGGCTGAGAATCGCACCATAGCCCGATTGCTGTGCCAGCGCCACCGTTTCCAGCGTCTCGGTCAGGGTGCCAACCTGATTGGGCTTGATGAGAACGGCATTGGCGGCGCCGCGGGCAAGCCCCAGCTCCAGCCGCTTTTTCTGCGTCACAAATAAATCGTCCCCCACCAGCTGTACCTCCGTGCCCAACGTCCCGGTGAGCTGCTGCCACAACGCCCAGTCGTCCTCACCGGCAGGGTCCTCCAGCGAAATGATAGGGTATTTCCGTGTAAGGCGCCGCCAGTATTCCGCCAGCTCCTGCGGGGTGCGCAGGCGGTTTGCCTTGGGCAGCAGATACAGCCCGTTTTCGGTCTGCCACTCGCCGGCTGCGGCGTCCAGAGCCAGCGCTATTTCCTCGCCGGGGAGAAAGCCGCAGTCCTCTGTCGCCCGAAGAATGAGGTCAAGGGCGTCCTCCTCGCAGCCCAGATGCGGGGCGAAGCCGCCCTCATCACCCACTCCGCAGGAAAGCCCCGCCTCCTCCAGTAACACCCCTAACCGGTGCGTGACCCGTACGCAGCGCTCCAGCCCGTCCGCAAAGGTGGGGCAGCCCAGCGGGACGATCATAAATTCCTGAATGTCAATATTATTGGGTGCGTGCCGTCCGCCGTTGAGAATATTCATCATCGGGCGGGGTAGTACAGGTTTCTGCCCCGTCATGGCGGCAAGATACTGCCAGAGGGGTAATCCCTCTGCCTGCGACGCTGCCCGAGCTGTTGCCAAGCTGATCCCCAAGATGGCATTGGCACCGAGGTTCGATTTATCCTCGGTGCCGTCTGCCTGACACAGAAGACGGTCAAGCATTTGCTGGTCGGCGGCGTCCTGCCCGATGAGCGTCTGTGCCAGCGTGCCATTGACGGCTGCCACTGCCGCACGAACCCCTTTGCCGCCGTAACGGGCAGGGTCGTCGTCCCGCTTCTCACAGGCTTCGTGACCGCCGGTGGAAGCGCCGCTGGGGACTGCCGCCACTCCGACGGCACCGTTTTGCAGGGTGATCTCCGCTTGCACGGTAGGGTTGCCGCGGCTGTCCAGAATTTCGTATCCGCAGACTTTGGTGATGGTAGTGATGGGCATGGGTTCCTCCTTTTGCGGCGGTGGATTTTGCGGGTTTGTGCAAAGGGAAGGATCGCCCGCAGGGCGCTCCGGCGCAGCCGGAGCCAACGGTCTGCGACCGTTGAAGCCGCCCCGCAGGGGCGGCTTGCCCTGCGGGCGAATGAGTCTGCTGCACAATCCGGCAGCCCCCAAACCGCCGCAAATTTATATTTTTACCGATAGTTTGCAGAATTTGGGGAGGATTTATGCGGCGAAATGTGTTACAATACAGTCGGAACGAACGACATAAATTTTACAGATTGTATAGAATAACGAGATAATACAAAACAAAGAGGAGAAAACCATGAAAAAACGCCTTTTAGCGCTGTTGCTTGCAGGGATGATGCTGCTGACCGCCTGCCAGCCCACCTATACCGAGAACGACCCCAACTACCCCGGCACCACCCAGCCGGAGCAGAACGACTCCCATGGGAATACCGAAAACAAGGATAACCAATATGACCCGGATTACGGCGTGACCGGCGATGACAATCTTGGCAATGAGAATAATATTTCCGCTGCCGCAGGGGTTGATGTGGAAAAGCTCTCGGGGCTTTCCACCGAGAGCAAGGACTGGGGTCCCGGCGGTCCCAAGGACGAAAAGAACCGCAGTCAGGGTTCACTGCTTTACAATAAAAACTACGGGCAGTACGATGCCATCTTCCTCAAGGAGGACAGCGAGGAGGTCTACCTGACCTTTGATGAGGGCTACGAATTCGGGCTTTCCGGTCAGATACTGGACACCTTGAAGGAAAAGGGCGTCAAGGCGATCTTCTTCATCACCGGCGACTTTGCCAAGGCGGAGCCGGAACTGGTACAGCGCATGATCGACGAAGGGCATGTGGTGGGCAACCATAGCTGGAAGCACCCGCTGTACTCCGGTCTTTCGGTGGAGGAGGCGGAGCAGGACCTGATGAAGCTGCACGACTATGTCAAGGAAAACTTTAATTATGAGATGCGGTATTTCCGCTTCCCCGCAGGCAATTTCAGCGAGCGGGCGCTGGCGGAGGTGCAGCAGCTTGGCTACAAGTCACTGTTCTGGAGCTTTGCCTACAAAGACTGGCTGACCGATGACCAGCCTGATGAAGCGCAGTCCCTGAAAAAAATTGTAGACAGTGCCTGCCCCGGTATGATTTATCTGCTGCACGCTGTCAGCAAGACCAATGCCGATATTCTGGCGGATGTCATTGACGGCGTGACCGCCAAGGGCTTCACATGGGGAGATCCCTCCCGCATATAACAACGATTGCGCCCCTGCCTGCGGCGGGGGCGCTTTGTGCGAGCCATACGGGGGCGGCAGGCAGCCGCCCGTTTTGCCCGTTGCATACCGCCGCATGGAATGGTACAATAGTGAAGTCTTTTGGGCGGGAGTGTCCGCCTTTTGCGCCCCACAGTCTCCCTTGTGTAGAGGAAGATGGCACGGCGCAGCCGTGACTAAGGTGATAATCCCATCTCGCCTACCGGCGTCGCAGAGCCATACAAAGGGTTTCGGCTTGTACGCCTGCCGGCGGGGCGGCACTTTTGCACCGCCAAAAGTACCCAAAAGCGGCTTGGGGCAAGCCCCAAGACCCCGACGCACCCGAACGCCCCCACGGAA
>USBC01000069.1 GCA_900552845.1 uncultured Oscillospiraceae bacterium
AATTACCAACTACGGCATTGCGATAGCCAAGATGCACGGCATACTTGCGCGCTCGCTTGAGCCGTTCAATTAAACAACGGAGGGTATAAACATGAAGAGTGCGGATTTCATTAACGAATGCGCAATGCGCGGCATGGCCACGGGTCAGACGGCCGCGTTCGGAACGGTAAACGGGGTGCCGTTCACCGTAAACGTAGTTACTGCAAAGCAGCTGAGCATTACATTTGTGCTGGACAGGCAGATTTCAGCGGACGAAAAGACCGCAATGTGCAATTCGCTTAAATTTGCCGGCGTAAATGGCGGCGCGAACGGCTACACGGTGACGGTGAACGTCAATGTTGAAAAGGATACGGAAGCTCCTGCCGCCGTGGATGCTGTGTTTGCCGCGGCAAACGCCGCCGTGGATGCGGGCCGCAGGGTTGGCATAAGCTTCGGCACGGTATGCCCGTACTGCGGGCGCACGGATACGGATGCGGTGATGTACTGCGAACACCGCGGCGCAATACCCGCAGGCTACCGCGCAGTGCATACAGAATGCGCAAACTCCTTGCGCAATGCTGCAAACGAGGCCAAGGTGAATGACGAAGGCAACTACTTCACGGGCATAATAGGCGCAATTATAGGAATGATACTGGGCGTTGTGCTGAACGTAGCCGTTATATTCGGCACGGAAAGGATATACGCCATGCTGTGCGCACTTATACCGCTGGGCGCGTTTTTCGGATATAAGCTGCTCAAGGGCCGCATGAATTCGTTCGCCATAGTTATAAGCATAATCTGCGCCGTGCTTGGCGCAGTGGCGCTCACGTTCGGCGTGGACATTGCGGACAGCATGATAAATTATGACTATACGTTTGAAGAAGCCATTCTGCTGATACAGTATGGCATGGCGGAGATACCCGAATATGCGGACGCTATCCGCTCAAGCCTGCTGCAGGATTTGCTGTTTGTGGGGCTTGGCGTGCTGTGCTGCATAGGCGTGCTCAGGAAGAACACAAATTCCGGCAAGGCCGCATACGCAGGAAACCTTTACGCCACACTGCGCATGAAGGACGGCTCCCTGCCCGCACCGGCAGCCGACACCGTTGACGATACGGCAAGCCACGGCGCATAAAGCGCTAATATAAACTGTAAAGAGACGGCAGCGTCTCTTTTTTCTTGTGAAAATATAAATTTATGGAAGAGATGTATAATTGTGTGTTATACTCTATGCGGTGCTATATGACCGCGACGGCTGATGAACCGCGCGGCCGTTTGCAACACGCCTGCCGTTCACGGGTAAGGGGCGGCGGGACGCATTTTCGGAGGAAAAAATGGGAGAAAGAACTCCCCATACCGGCGGCATAGCCGCATTCCTGGCGCGCAAAGGCGTTGTGTTCAGCGCAAAAAGATACCTTGTTGATGCAATGGGATCTATGGCCATGGGCCTTTTCGCGTCGCTGCTTATAGGCACTATCCTTTCTACCCTTGCGGACAAGCTGAGCCTTGATTGGCTGAAAGAAATTGCTTCGTTCGCATCCGCCGCAACGGGCAGCGCAATGGCCGTTGCAATAGGGCTTGCGCTTCAGGCGCCGCCGCTGGTGCTTTTCAGCCTGTGCGCCGTGGGATACGGGGCGAACAGCCTCGGCGGGCCGCTCGGCACGCTAATCTGCACCGCAGTCGCGGCGGAACTCGGAAAAATAGTTTCAAAAGAGACAAAAGTTGATATTCTTGTTACGCCAACGGTCACCATTGTGAGCGGGCTGCTTATTGCGCGGCTTGCGGGGCCTGGCGTATCCGCCGTCATGACAGGCTTTGGCAATCTTATAATGCGCGCAACCGAAATGCACCCGTTCTTCATGGGCATTTTGGTATCGGTATTGGTGGGCGTTGCGCTCACGCTGCCCATAAGCAGCGCCGCAATATGCGCCTCCTTCGGTACGGCGGGGCTTGTGGGCCTTGCCGGCGGCGCAGCCACGCGCCCTGCGGGCGCGTTCCCGCGGCAAAGCCGCGGGAGCCGGACTTTTAGTCCGGCGGCTGCGCCGCTTGGACCCACCGGCTGCATGGGAACTGCCAAGGGTTGATTATGGCAGGGCGATGGAGTAAAATAAAGGACGAGGTGAAAATGATGAACGAAGATTATCTGATGATCTCCTTTGAGAATACCCATTCCGCCATACAGACCGAGCGTCTGCTGGGGCAGCACTTTAAGGTGGTGACGATGCCGACGCTGCGTGCAGTGACGCAAAGCTGCGGGATCTCGCTGCGGCTGGCGGCTGAGGACTATGAGCCGGTCAGGGAAATGGTGGCAGAGAGCGGGCTTTCGCCGGAGCTGTATGCCATTTACTTGGTGAATTCCAACAAAAATGTATTGGAACTTTCTAAGTAATGCGGGGTTGTCTTTGCACAAATTGTATGTTAAAATAACTGCGAACTGAATAGGAGCCCCCCGGATATTGGCAGACTATGGAGCGGCTTCCCCCCCCCTTTTGTTTTTTCGCGCCCTGCTCCCATTCGGGAGCAGGGCGCTTTTTCAAAGGGATATTCGTTTCAATCTTGTCCCCTTAGCGCCCTGCCGGAATATTTTATTAATTTTTTTGGAGGGAATTTACCATGCAGATGCTTATTAAGAACGCAAAGCTCCGTGACCGCGAAGAGCTGGTCAACATTCTCATTGACGGGGGAAAAATCGTTGAAATCGGTGCGGGCCTGACCGCAGAGGCTGAGACCGTGATTGACGCCGAAGGCAACCTGACCACCGCTTCCTATATTGATCCCCATATCCATCTGGATAAGGTAAATGTACTGGACGTTCTGCCCAAGAACCAGAGCGGTACCTTGAAGGAAGCCATTGAGATGCTGTGGGATAAAAAACGCAATTATGTCAACGAGGACATACTGGCGCGCGGCGGCGATGTAGTAGAGCGCGAGATTAAAAACGGCGTACTGAATATCCGTACCCACATTGATGTCGATACCATCACCGGTCTGAAAGCGACCGAGGGAGTGTTGGCGCTGAAGGATAAATATAAGGGTGTAGTGGATATGCAGACCGTTGCATTCCCGCAGGAGGGAATTGTAAAGGATCCCGGCGCCGATAAGCTGATGTGGCAGGCCATGGAGCTGGGCTGCGATGTGGTAGGCGGTATGCCTGCCAATGAGAACTGCCCCGACGACAGCCGGGCCCATGTCAAGCTGTGCTTTGATATTGCCGAAAAATATGATGCCGATATCGATATGCATGTAGATGAGAGTGACGATCCCTTCTACCGCACGCTGGAAATGGTCGCCGATGAGACCATCGCCCGCGGCTGGCAGGGGCGTGTGACCGCCGGCCACACCTGTGCGTTGGCGGCTTATGATGACCATTATGCCGCCTATGTCATCGAGAAGGTGAAAAAAGCCGGCATCAATGTCATCACCAATCCCGTGACCAACCTGATGCTTCAGGGTCGTTTGGATAAGCAGCCGATCCGCCGCGGCATTACCCGCGTCAAGGAGCTGCTGGCAGCCGGCGTGACCATGAGCTTTGGTCAGGATTGCGTAAATGATACCTTCTATCCCTACGGCGCAGGCGATATGCTGCAGGTGGCGCTGATCACCGGTCACGCAGCACAGCTCAGCCTGCCCGATGAGATCGAAAAGACCTTTGATATGATTACCGATGACGCTGCCAGAATTCTCCGTTTGGAGAATTACGGCCTTAAGGTGGGCTGCAATGCCGATATCGTCATCACTGCTTGCCATGATGCACGCGATGCGATCCGCTTGACACCGGAGCGCCGCTATGTCATCAAGCGCGGACGGGTCGTGGCTTCCACTACCGTCCAATCCAAACTTGCCATCTTCTAATGTTTTCTCTCTTGGGAAAGGGGCGCTCTCTAATGGGGGCGTCCCTTTTCCCATGTCAGGGCGGACGGAAAAGCGGAAGCGGAACGCTCGTTCCGCCCGCAGGGCAGCGGCGCTTTCGCGCCGCTCGGCGGTCTGCGACCGCCGGCTCCGGCTGCGCCGGAGCGCCCTGCGGGCGGTTTTGCACACATTTCCCCCTTGGCAGCCTGCCACCGATGCGGTACAATAGAAAGCAGAGCCCCGGACGGAAAAATCAAAATGAATGGGGAGTCTTTCATTCGTTAAAGGAGAATGACGCAGTATGGTTTACAAACACTTTTTCGGGCGGACACCGGATGGACAGGCGGTAACACGCTTTACCCTGTTTAATCACAACACCATGGAGGTGAACCTGCTGAACTACGGCGCGGCAGTGCACAGTATTTGCGTGCCGGATAAGGCAGGACGGGTAGAGGATATTACACTGGGGTGCGATACCATTGCCGACTATATGGCAGCACCGCACTTCGGCGGGACGATCGGGCGGGTGGCAAACCGCATCGCTGGGGCTAGCTTCGAGCTCAATGGGAAAACCTATCCCCTTTGTGCGAATGACGGCGAAAACCACCTGCACGGCGGCGAACGGGGCTTTGACCGCTGCTTGTGGCAGTGGAGCACCGAGGATCTTGATAATGTGGTGGTCTTTTCCCGCACCGCGGAGGCGGGGGAGGAGGGCTATCCGGGGAAGCTTTTTGTGGAGGTACGCTACTGCCTGACGCAGGAGGACGCCCTCATTATTCATTATACCGCCACAGCAGAGGAGGGCGACACCCTGCTGAATTTGACCAACCACACCTACTTTAATCTGGCGGGACAGGGCAGCGGGGATATTCTGGGACACCGGTTGGAGCTGGCGGCAAGCCGCTATACCCCTGCCGACGGAGCGTTGATCCCCACCGGTGAGATGCTGCCGGTAGCGGGAACTCCGTTGGATTTCACCACGCCGCATGCCATTGGGGAACGCATCGGGGCGGACTGCCCGCAGCTTACAAATGCCGGCGGGTATGACCACAATTTCCTGCTGGACTATGACCCTGAAAGCCCGAACCCGCTGCACCCTGCGGCGGAGCTTTCCGACCCCGTAAGCGGCAGACAGCTGACCGTCTTTACTACCGAGCCGGCAGTGCAGCTTTACTCCGGCAACTTCCTGTGCGGGGAGCGGGGGAAAGGCGGCATCACCTACCAAAAGCACGGCGGCATCTGTCTGGAAACACAGCATTATCCCGATAGCCCTCACCACCCGCAGTTTCCCTCGATCCTGCTGCGGCAGGGCGAGACCTACGAATCCGAAACGGTGTGGTTTTTCGGGCTGACGGAATAATAAAAGCAACAGCGGGTTGCTTGCGGAAAAATGGCGCTGCTGCTACAATAATCCCGCAAGGAGGTGGGCGGTTATGGAAACGAAGGATATCATTTATCAACTGAGAACCGAAAAAGGACTTTCGCAGGAGGAGCTGGCGAAAAAGGTTTTTGTGACCCGCCAAGCGGTCTCTCGGTGGGAGACAGGCGAAACGGTGCCCAATACCGAGACGCTGAAGCTGCTTTCACGGGAGCTTGACGCTTCCATCAATACGCTGTTGGGTGCGCCGCGGCAGCTTTTCTGCCAGTGCTGCGGCATGCCGTTGGAAGACGGCATCATCAGCCGGGAGCCGGACGGCAGCTGGAATGAGGATTATTGTAAGTGGTGCTACTCAGATGGGGCGTTTGTTTATCACAGTAAGGAAACACTGCTGGATTTTTTGCTGGCGCATATGCCCAACCCCGAAGACATTGATGAAGTGGAACGCCGGGCGCAGTATGATGCCTATCTTTCGCAGCTGAAGCACTGGAAATAAACCGAATAAAATTCGCTCTCTGTACGGTGCTGGTACAGAGAGCGAATTTTTTATGAAATTAAAGCAGGGGTGCCATCGCACCAAGGGAGGGAAATACCGCATCGGGGGTAAAGCTGCTTTCCGTCAGCATTTCCGGGGTGGTCTCGCCGGTCATGACCAAAATACCGCAGGCGCCGTTTTTCGTGCCGCATGCCACATCGGTGTAAAGGCGGTCGCCCACGAAAGCGATTGCCTCCCGCGGCAAACCGCTTGCCGCCTCCACCAGCTCCACCGTTTCGGGGGCGGGCTTGCCGAGGGCGCGGGGCGTAAAGCCTGTGCTGGCGGTAATGGCGGCACAGATCGCACCGCAATCGGGGATCGGCTCTGCCTCGGTGGGGCAGTTGATATCGGGGTGGGTGGCTAAAAAGCGGGCGCCGCGCCGCAGGTAGATACACGCCTTTTCCAGCCGCTCATAGGTCAGTGCCTTATCAAAGCCCACCACAACAAGATCGGGCTGCTCCTCGGTCAGCGGAATACCGGCTTCAAGGAAGCTCTGCCGCAGGGCAGGCACCCCCAACAGATAGACGCTTTGACCGGCGCGGTGTGTTTGCAGGTAGTGCAGCGTTACATCTCCGGCAGTCAGAATATCTGCGCGGGTGACGGGAATACCCATGCGGGTAAGGCGCTCCACATATTCCAGCGGGCTGCGGCTGGTATTGTTGGTGAAAAATAAAATCCGCCGCCCTTTTTCCTTTGCCGAAGCAATAAAATCGGCGGCACCCTCCAGCAGACGGTCACCCAGATAAACGGTGCCGTCCAAATCCAGCACGAACAGCCGGATTTTTTGCAGCAGCGAACAGTTTTGCTCCATTTTGCTTCCTCCACCGGTCTTTACCGAAGAAATTTCCACATAAATATAGCATATCTGTCCCGGAGTGTCCATCAAAGTACGGATTATGGGACAAGGCATCTGCTATGATAAAACCGGAATCAAAAGACAACAGGGAGGAATCACCATGACAGAGCAGCTTATGACCATTACGGGACTGGAATTCACCGAGAACGGACGCATCATAGCACGCGGTACAGTGATCCGCGAGGGAGAATATGACCTGCCTGCGCTGTTGGCGGCGGGCGGTGCGCAGATGGGTGCCCTGCGCCCGATGAACGGCTGCCCGACGGGGCGGGCAGAGGCAAAGCTTGCCGGTCGTGCAGTCTCGGCAGTGTTCTTCGGGGAGCGCTTCCTGCTGGCGGCAGAGGACGCACCGAAAACCGATTGGCTCACATCTCTGCGGCGGCTGGTGGCTGCGCGGTGAGGCAGTAGGGCACTCCATGATGCAGACGGGTTGACTGCAAGCTATTGTTCTCTTTTATGCCGGTCTATAAGCAGCAGAATAAACAGGATAAGCCATATTCCCCACGCAATCAGACAGCCAATTCCCGGATACCGGCAATCTATGCCAATCCCAATGAGAAATGGGATCGACATGTACATCATTCTTTTTCCATATGCTTTACACATGGCGTTTTCGTCATATTTTCGGCGCTCATCTGCGGATCTCATATTGTAGCCGGTCAAGTAATCGGCTGCTTTTCCGCCGGATTTATAAAACCCCATGCCGAATAAAAGCATAATCGCCGCCATGCAAAAATCAAAAATGATATAAAACATCGGCTATTCTTCCTTTTCCTTTTCCAGCTCGGCCTCCAGCGCCTGCAGCCGCTTCTCCAGCGCAGCGATCTGCCGGTGCGCACGGGTCAGCTCCTGCTGAATGGGATCCGGAATATGCACGTGATCCAGCCGCTCATTTTCCAGCCGGACATTGCTGACCCGCACTACCCGCGCCGGTACGCCCACAGCGGTGCTGTCCGCATCAATGGAATGGAGCAGTACGGCGTTGGCGGCGATCTTGCAGTTGTCGCCTACCCGCACGGGGCCCAGCACCTTGGCGCCGCAGCCCACCATGACATTGCGTCCCAGCGTGGGGTGGCGCTTGCCGGTATCCTTGCCGGTGCCGCCCAATGTAACACCTTGATACAGCGTGCAGCCGTCGCCCACCTCGGCGGTTTCCCCGATGACGATACCGGAGCCATGATCAATAAAAACGCTGTGCCCGATGACGGCGCCGGGGTGGATCTCAATACCGGTGAAAAAACGAGTGAGCTGGCTGATGAGCCTCGCCAAAAAGAAACAGCGATGCCGGTACAGCCAGTGTGCCGGGCGGTGCCAGAACAAGGCGTGTACGCCGGCATACACCAGCAGTATTTCAAAGCCGGAACGGGCAGCGGGGTCGCGTTGGCGCACCGCCGCAATGTCCTCCCGAATGCGTTTGCACATAAAAAGACCTCCCATGTGGAGTAAACACACACCACTCTAAAAAAATACCATAAATCGCCCTTTTATGCAAGGGGCGACGGACGCACGGGGCACAGCGCATTCACGGAATATCCTATTGCGGCAACGGCAAAAATGTGCGCGACGCCGACCGCCGCGGATTGAGAGAAAGCATTGGAAATGCACGGAAAACAAAAAATGACCAAAAGGAGAGGAATGCATGGGGCTTTTCGACTTTGACGGTGACGGAAAGATCACCCCGTGGGAGGACTTTCTGGAATACAGCTTATTCGAGGAATACGCAAACGACGGGACGGGGGAGCCGGGGATCGGACTTTTTGCCGATGACCACAAGGACGACTGGCGGGACGACTGCGAGGACGGCTCCGAGTACGACATTGACCCATGGAGCTACGATACCCTTGAGGAGTACGAGGACGCGCTGGAAGACGCGCGGCTGCGGCAGCTGTCGGACGGGCTGTAAAAGAACGAGAATGCCAAAAACGGGTGCGCCGGATAGAAGAACGGACAAAGAGAGAACCGGCGCAATGGGCGGGAGGGAGCATAATCCACAAGCAGCACGACCGCAGACCGCTCGGGCTTCGCCCGAGCCGTCAACGGGCGTAACCGCCCAGTGCAGAACCCCATAAGATTAAATTAAATAAC
>USBC01000070.1 GCA_900552845.1 uncultured Oscillospiraceae bacterium
TTACCAACGATGACGGCAAGATATCTGCGGCAGATGTCCTGCGCCTCAAGAAGTATCTGGCAGGTATGGAAGTCGAGATCAATCTGCTGAACGCCGATGTGACCGGCGATGGAAAGGCGTCCGCAGCGGATCTGCTGCGTCTTAAGAAGTACTTTGCCGGCATGGATGCCGTGCTGGAGTAAAACAGTAAATTTTAATTAGGAGGAAAACCAATGAAGAGAATTTGGACAATGTTATTGGCAGCACTGATGCTTTGTTCTTCGCTTGTTATTCCTGCTATGGCGGCGGGAGAACCCAGCATCAAAGTAGTGGTTTCCACGCAGGAAGCTATACAGGGAGATGAGTTGACGGCAGAGCTTATTGTGAGTAATAATCCGGGTGTAGCAGTAATGAATTTCAGTATCAGCTACGATAAGACCCGCTTGGAGCTGACTGGCTATGAAAATGGTCAGTTGACTAGTTGGATGGTCGGTATCGGCAGCGGCGAAAAAGCCGTTTGGGTCGATGAAAACGGCTGGGACGGCAACGGAAGCTGCCTAAAACTCAAATTCCGGGTGCTCGATAATGCTAAGACTGGCGCCGCTTCTATCACTATTTCCAACTTGGATATTACCGATATCGATGAAAACGAGGTTATATTCTCTGTTACGGCGGGCAGCGTTACTGTCAAGCCGATCCCCGTTCCGGCAACAGGCATTACTCTTAATAAGAACACCCTGTCTTTGATAACCGGGAATGAAGAAATCTTAACGGCGGAGCGGACCCCCACAAATTCTACCGATACGATCGTTTGGAGTTCCAGCGACAACAGCGTTGTAACCGTAGACAGCAACGGTAAGGTAGTGGCTGTCGGCAGGGGCACCGCAACCATTACCGCAAAGGCAAATAATGCGGTAGTAGCAACCTGCAAGGTAACGGTAACCTGCTCTCACGCCAATAAAGCCCTTACGGCAGCAAAGGAATCCAACTGTGCCGAAAAGGGCTGGGATGCCTACTATACCTGTAATGCCTGCGGTCAGCTCTTCTCCGAGAATGGTGACGAGATCAGCACAGTGCCTTACCGTGCACTGTCCACCGTCCATACCGAGGGTACGCCGGCTACCTGCCAGGAGAAGGCAATTTGTTCTGTATGCCACCAGCCATATGGCGATCTCGCTCCCCACAGCTACACAGCTGAGACACAGAAAGAAGAAGCCCTCAAAGCCGAGGGTACCTGCAAAGCGGAAGCGATTTACTATTATTCCTGCGCTGTCTGCGGCAGGGTAGAGAATAACGATAGCCATGTGTTCCTTGGCAGCAAGAATGCCAATAACCATGATGGCGGCACTACTATTATCAATGACTCTCTTCCGAACCATGTGGCAGGCACCAACGGCTACACCGGCGATGTCAAGTGCCTTGGCTGCGGTGAGATCATCGCAAACGGCAGTATCATTCCCGCCGGTGAGCATGTAGCAAGCGGCGAATGGCTGCATAATGAGGATGAACACTGGCAGCTCTGTGGCATTGAGGGCTGCAATGCGGTGGTAGAAAGCACAAAGACTGCGCACGATTGGGTAGATGCCAACTGCACCGTCGATAAGCACTGCTCCGTCTGCGGAATTTCGGAGGAAGGCACCGCCCTTGGACACGAGTATAGCGAGGATTGGATGTACGATGCACAGAACCACTGGCACAAGTGCGTCCGTTGCGAGGAAAAGAGCGGATCGGCAGCACACGAGTTCGAAGAGGATGAGTGTGTTATCTGTCGGTACAATAAATCGAGTGTCACCGTCAGAGTCCCCGAGGGAACTCCCGGACAGCCGAACCCCACTACCGGTGCAGTGGTCAATGGTGTTGTCTATGCGGCGGTCGCGTTGGCGGCAGTTGGTGCGGTTTGCATCGGTGTCAAGAAGCGCAGCGGCAAAAATGAGGATTAAGATCCAGTAATAAGGCACAGGGAATAAAAGCCGACAGGGGCTTTCCCCGCAACCGGTCGGTGTGACCTTGCAATAATAGAATGCTGTTTTTCAAAAGGGGAGTCCTATCACGGGCTCCCCTTTACAACAATAACGCACAAAAGTGAGAGAGGGAAAATAATGAGTTTAATTAAAAGATTGGTAGGATCATTGCTGGCGTTTACGATGGTACTGACGATCTGTCCGGTTCAAGCATGGGCGGTAGATCAAAGTGAAGAAACGCCTACCTACACGATTGCTTACGATGCTTTGGGAGGGTCTGGCGCACCTGCACCTCAGGTAAAGCAGCAGGGCGTGGATCTTATCCTTTCTGACGAGATACCGGTTTGGGAGAACAGAACTTTCCGCGGCTGGCACAAGAGAATTGTCTCGGAAAACGAAACATGGCTTGCTTATCAGCCGGGCGAGACCTATACCGTAGACGAAGATATGGTGCTGGAGGCACTTTGGTCCCCTGATTGGGAACCGGTCATCTCCGTCGGCAGCATATCAGGAAAACAGGGACAAGTCGTGGAAGTCCCGCTTTACATATCTAATAATTTAGAAGCGGAGCGAATTGACGGCGATATTATACTTAGCTCCAGCTGTGATGGCTTAAGTCTTGTCAGCGTGGCAATTACTGATCAACAGGTAGAGAACGGACAAATCGGTGTAATAAGATATCAGATCCCCAATGACACACCGGCGGGTGAATACACCGTAAATATAGCGGTGGAGCGTTTTGAACTTTGGGTCGCAGGGAGGGACGAAAGCTGCTATAACTATAGACACAAAATGCCCACAGCGGTTCAATCGGGGATTGTCACGGTATTGCCAGATATACAGGGGGAATACACGATCACCTACGATGCCAACGGCGGCACCGGCGCTCCGCCAAGCCAGACTGCCGGGGAGAGCACTATTGCGCTTTCGGATACGATTCCGACCAGAAGCAACGGTAAGTTCCTGTATTGGCAGGATCAATACGGACGCACCTACCAACCGGGCGATACTGCCTTTGGTGGAGATTTGAACCTGACCGCAATTTGGGCAGTCGATCCTAATTTGATCAGTAGAGATAGGCTGGTCTTCATGGAGAGTGGACGATATGCAGCCCCCGGGGAGATCGTGGAAATACCGGTTCAAACAGTTTGGATAGATGGCATGAACTCCGCAGATTTGATAACGGAATTCGGAGGCTGGAAAGACGCAGGTGAAAATTCCATTACAAAGGAGGACGCTCCTGAATTTTTAGGCTATGCTCCTGCGGCAACTATTCAACACCAAGAAGGAGAGTGCTACTGCACAATAGGTACAGCACAATACCGAATACCGCAAAATGCAGTTTTGAAAGAGCGCTTTTATGTCGATTTTAATGATAGCATTGAAAAATTGAGCATTACGGACCAATATGGCGAGCTTCTTGTAATTCAGAATATGAAATGCGTCTACAATGGCGAAGAAATGATCAGTTACTTGTATGGTGTGTTTGCCAATACAGTGCCTACTTATCAGATAAACTATTACGCGAAAAATGGCGAAAACGTGCCCGAAGAGCAATTCGCGTCTCAAGGAGAAACCATACAGATCAGTGCCCAGATCCCAACGCGAGAGGGATATGTTTTTACCGGTTGGTCTGCGTGGCTGAATGGAGAAGAACTGGAATTTGACCCTGGAGATGAATATACAGTAAATGAAGATTTGCATTTGACAGCGTTATGGAAAAACAACGGGCTTTTCACTGTTACATACTACGCCAATACACACGAGGATGGTATCTGCACCGACCTGCCGGCTGATCAGGTAAGCAAGGATGGCAGCGTCACACTTTCCGATGTGATTCCAACTCGTCCAAATGGTAAGTTCATGTTTTGGCAGGAGCTGAGGAGCGACAAGCATTATCAACCGGGCGAGATCATTAGCAGCGAAAACGATTTGGAACTGATCGCCATGTGGGCATTGGACTGGGATCAGTCAAAGGGCTGCTTCGTTCAGTTAGGGAATGCAAGCGGAAAGCCGGGTGACACAGTAGAGATCCCGGTTTATATCAGGGACGAGAATGCTATTGCAGAAGACATCAGCTTTTATGGAGACTTCATCAGTTTTGAACGAGAAAATGGTCTTAATGTTGTACCGGTATTTGAAGGCTTTACTTCTGCTAATACCCTCATATTTGATGAGGAATCGCATCGTGGGGTTATGATTGGCACGGCAAAGTTCCATATTCCGGAAAATATAGATCCGGCAGGGGAATACTATGCCCATCTGGACAATATTATGTTAGGAATCTGGGATGAGTATGGATACCTGCAAGTTATTACGGGTGATAAATATGCGGCAAGCGGAGAGGAAGCCTTGGCGATAAACGGACGCATCTTTATTTCTGATGCAGAACAGCCTGTGTCTGTTGCGATCAATGAGAACAACTTCCCGGATGCCAACTTCAGAGCTTTTGTTGACGGCTTTGACACCAACAAAAATGGCGTGCTGGAGGCAGAAGAACTGGAAGCTGTGACCGAAATGGATTGCAACGGAAGAAACATCTCTGATTTGCGGGGCATAGAGTGTTTTACTGAGCTTACAGCACTGTGGTGTTACGGGAACCAGCTCACAAGCCTAGATGTCAGCAGCAACACAAAATTGGTGACCCTGTCCTGCTTTGAAAATCAGCTTACCGCGCTTGATGTCAGCAACAATACTGCATTGACAAAGCTGTGGTGTTACGAAAACCGACTAAATGAACTGAATATTAGTAATAATGAACGGCTGGAGTATCTATACTGTGGCACTAATCAGCTTACACTTATTGATACCAGCAGAACCCCAGCACTGATAGAACTGTACTGCGATAACAACCAGCTTATAAGCTTGGATGTTAGTAACAACATGAAACTGGTAGCTCTGTCCTGCTTGGGGAACCAGCTTACTGCCCTTAGCACAAGCAATAATCTAGCTTTGCAAAAACTTTGGTGCTATGGAAACCAGATCACTACACTTGATGTTAGTGGGAACAAGAATTTGACGGGACTGTATTGCTATAATAATCAGCTGAAGGATCTGGATATAAGCAACAATACAGAGCTGAGATGGTTGTATTGCTATAACAACCAACTTACCAGCCTGGATGTAGGAAATAATTTGAAAATTGAGTCCATATATTGCAAAAGCAACCAGCTTACCAGCTTGGATGTCAGTAATAACACAAAACTGTCCAATTTCCAGTGCGCAAATAACAGCTATAAGATCATACTTGATGCAAACGGGAATTATGATTTATCGTTGTTGCCCGGCGGCTTTGATGTGACAAAGGTGCTGAGCTGGGTAGGAGATTGTACAGTAAGAGGTAATGTGCTGACATTGGGAGCAGGAGTGGATACGGTATATTACACATACGATTGCGGCAGAGGGGAAACCATGTATGTAATGCTTACCTCCGTGGACCATGCTGTGACTACAGCTTTTATCGAATATCAGGAAAACACCTATGACGGGGGTCTCTGCTCCAATATGCCTGCTGATCAGAAAGGCGAAATTGGAGAAAGTGTGGTTCTTTCCGACAAAATACCTACCCGTCCAAGTGGTAAGTTTATGTATTGGCAAGATGCGAATACGGGGGAGCATTATCAGCCTGGGCAAGCTGTTACACTGGAAGATGGCATGGTGTTAGTCGCCATTTGGGCATTAGAGTGGGACACGAATGAAGTCTACTTGGCAATGCAGAGTGACCTTTACGCTGCGCCGGGCAGTACCGTCGAGGTGCCGATTATCCTGCGGGATACCGAAACGGGGATAAAAGAAGTGTATTTGCAGGCAGATTTCAAGATGTACGAAGTGACAGACACCAACGGTACAACAACTTATTTTTCGACTGAGAACCCGGCCAGCTGCACATACTCCTACAGCTCCGATAATTTTGTGGAAACAGAAGACGGAATTCAAATCGGTACGGTATGCGTGCAGATTCCGGAGAATGCGGAACTGGGGAAAGAATACCTTGTCGGTCCGGAAAAGGTATCACGGCTGGTAGTGTGTGATGAATATGGTCCGCTCATCGTTTATCTCAACGATAAAAGCTGTGTAGACGGTAAAAACCGGCGGGGTTGGTACTTTTATGCGTATGCCAATACGGCACCAACCTATAGGATTACATATATCACCAATGAGGAAACCACAAATGATGGCCTGCCATGCCAGTACAAAACCCACGGTAAGGATATTAACCTGACTGAGGTGATCCCGACAAAAGAAGGGTACACCTTCCTCGGCTGGACAACCGATCCCGACACCGCGGCGGTCGAATACAGACCCAGGGAGAAATATGTTGGAAATAAGGGCATGATCTTGTATGCGGTTTGGAAAGATAACACGGCAGTCTCCGCTCCTACACTCCAGATCGGCAAGGCAGTCTCCGTGCGGGAAAAGCAAGTCATTATCCCCATCAGCATCAGCAACAATACCGGCGTTGCCAGCATGAACTTCAAGATTGAATACGATAAAACCCGACTGTTACTTACCGACTATGACGATGCCCAGTTGACCGGCTGGATGGTCGGTATCGGCAGCGGTGAAAAGGCAATTTGGGTCGATGAAAACGGCAGCAGCGTCAACGGTGATATCCTATTCCTCAAGTTTATGGTGCTGGACGCTGCAGAGGACGGTTTTGCACAGATCACCGTTACCGGAACGGATATTATTAATGCCAACGAGGAGGAAGTTGCCGTTACGGTAGTCTCAGGCGGAATTGAGGTCATCAGCCGTGTTCCTGGAGATACCAACGATGACGGGAAAGTATCAGCGGCAGATGTCCTGCGCCTCAAGAAGTATCTGGCGGGTATGGAAGTTGAGATCAATCTGCCGAACGCCGATGTAACTGGCAACGGAAAGGTATCCGCAGCGGATCTGCTGCGTCTTAAGAAGTACTTTGCTGGTATGGATGCCATGCTGGAGTAAACACGGCATACACGGCGGCGAACATTTTATGCAATTCGGTAAAGCAAAAAGGGGCTGTTGCAACAGCCCCTTTCTCAAGCCCAGTTTAGCCGGGGCCCTGACTCTTATATCACCCTTTTCCTCAGCCACTTCCCGCTCAGGTACCGCGGCAGGTAAAACGCAATGCGAATGAGCCAATCCGCCACAATGGCAACCCAGATTCCCATAATGCCCCAGCCGAGTGCGACAAACAGGTGACTGCACAGAATGCGCCCCAACCACATACCGGTCATTGCACCGATCAGACAGAACCGCACATCGCCCGCCGCCCGCAGGCAGGGGGTGATGGTAAAGGCAAGCGGATATAGTGTGACTGCAATGCAGAAGTAGAAGCGCAGGAGCCGCAGCGCCACCGCCGCAGTCTCCGGTGTCAGCTTGAACAGCGATAGAATGGGGTTTGCAAATAGCAGCGTCCCGCCTGCCGTAACAAAAAGGCAAAGGTATGCCAGACCCACCAGCCACCGAGTGTAGTATTTGGCGTCCTCGGTTTTGCCTGCGCCCAAGCACTGACCCACGATGGGCACCGCCGCCAAGTGAATGGCAGAGGTGGGAATGAGAATGATGCTTTGCAGGGTGTTCATCACTGCATTGGAGGTAATGGCAACCGTTGGCAGCGTTGAAACAAGGCTTGCCACCAACAGCTTACCGATATTGAAGGCAGCGCTTTCCAATCCGCTGGGAATGCCGATATGCAGAATTCTGCCGAACATCTCCTTTTGGAACCGCAGATCACCAAGGGTGTGCACCCCTACCGCACAGTCGGGGCGCAGCAGTCGGCAGACCATAATGACCGCTCCCAGCACACGGGAGGCAAGGGTCGCCAGTCCCGCGCCTAGCACATCCAGTCCAAACCCGTAGATGAGCACGGCATTTCCAATGAGATTGAGGACATTGGCGGCAGTGGAAACGGTCATTGAGAGCTTGGAGTTACCCACCGCACGGAATACCGAAGCGCCTACATTGTAAAGTGCCAGAAAAGGATAGCTAATGATGGAAACGGTAAAATAGGTGCGCGCGTAGCCCATTACCTGCGGCTCAATCTGCCCGAATAATAAAAGCAGTAATTTATCACGGAACAGCATAAACAGAATCGATATCATCAGTGAAAAACCCACCAGCAGCAAGGCGAGCTGTCCAACGCTGCGCCGTGCGTTATCTTCCTCACCTCTGCCGATGTACTGTGCCAGCACCACGCCGCCGCCGGTTGCCAGTGCCGGGAACAGCCATAGAAACACCGCGTTCACCGAATCAATGAGTGAAACGCCGGAAACGGCGGCTTCGCTGCAGGACGCCACCATGACGGTATCCGCCATACCTATGGTCATGGCAAGCGCCTGCTCTGCCATCAGCGGCAGCAGCAGTTGCCGCAGGCCTTTCCGGCTGAACATTCTTTCCAATTTATCTGTCACCTTTTTTCCTCAAAAAATCACGAGTCTTTATTGTAGCACGCCTGCCCTGCAAATGCAATTGAGATCTTTGCGGGGGATAAGGGAGGGCTGCGCCCCATTTTTCACCCTTCCGAAACTCCTGCCGGATCCCAAACCCCGCCCGCAGGGCGCTCCGGCGCAGCCGGAGCCGGGGGGGGGGGGGCCCCGCCCCCCCCCCCCCCCCCGGGGCGCCCCGGGGGGGGCGGGCCCCTCAAAAGGAGGGAATAAAAAAAATATACGGGGGGGGGGACC
>USBC01000071.1 GCA_900552845.1 uncultured Oscillospiraceae bacterium
CTCTATAAAAAAATACCATAATTCGGCCCTTGATGCAAGGGGCGGGCCAAGTAAGCGAAAAATAAAACCCAGTGGCCATCTTATGCCGAGCAGGGCGGAATGGTGCGGAAATGGCTTTGATAAATGCAGGGGGAGAGCATCAGGGCCTGCGGCCGAACTTGCCCCCTGGCAGCCGCCATTAAGTTACATTTAATTCCCTATCTCTTCATAGACAAACCGCATGGAATGTTGTATAATAGCTTCGTATCGATCATAATGTGCAGTATCGGTCGAAAGGAGGAAATATGGAGCGTCGGGATAAAATCAATTACTATCTGGATATTGCCGAAGCCGTGACCGGACGGGGGACCTGCCTGCGCCGGAACTTCGGAGCGGTCATTGTCAAGAATGATACCATCATTTCCACCGGCTATGTGGGTGCGCCCCGCGGGCGTGCCAACTGCAATGAACTGCGCTACTGCACCCGCGAAAAGCTGCAGGTGCCGCGCGGCGAGCGGTATGAGCTTTGCCGCAGCGTCCATGCCGAGCAGAACGCCATCATCAACGCCAGCCGCAGCGAAATGCTGGGCGCCACCCTGTATCTGGTGGGGCTGGAAAACCGCGGCGGAGGCTATGTGGAGGCGGCAGCACCCTGCTCCCTCTGCAAGCGCATGATCATCAATGCCGGGATCGAGCGTGTTATCGTGCGGGATACCCATGACAGCTACCGTATCTTTGAGGTGGACGAGGAATGGGTCGCCCACGATGAATCCATCGAAGGCATTAAGGGCTATTAAAGCAGCATAAAGCGGTGTGAAACGGCTCACACTATGGGTAAAACCAAAAGGAGGAGCCGTACCCATGCCGCAGAATAAGCAATCGCAAAAGCCGAACGCCGCCCCCAAAAATGAGGAGCAAAGCCCGCAGGAGAGTGAGGAGGAGCGCCGCAGCGAGGAGATTTATCATTCCGGCAGCGTGACTACCGAGGGCGGACGACATAAGATTCATTGTCTGACCATCATCGGTCAGGTGGAGGGGCATTATATCCTGCCCCCACAGAATAAGACCACCAAGTACGAGCATGTCATTCCGCAGCTGGTCGCCATCGAGGAGGACCGGAGCATACGGGGACTGCTGGTTATCTTAAATACCGTCGGGGGCGATGTAGAAGCAGGGCTCGCCATCGCCGAGCTGTTAAGCGGCATGAAGACCCCCACCGTTTCGCTGGTGCTGGGCGGCGGACATTCCATCGGCGTGCCGCTTGCCGTCTCCACCCGATACAGCTTTATCGCCCCCACTGCTACCATGACTGTCCACCCTGTACGCATGAACGGCGTCATGCTGGGTGTGCCGCAAACCCTATCCTACTTCGATAAAATGCAGGAGCGCATCACCGGCTTCGTCACCGCCAACAGCCGCATTAAGCCCGAAAAATTCCGGGAGCTGATGATGAATAACGGCGAGCTGGTTATGGATATCGGCACGGTGCTGGACGGCGAGGGCGCCGTAAAGGTCGGGCTGATTGACGCACTGGGCGGCTTGCAGGATGCGTTGGGCAAGCTCTACGACCTCATTGATGAGGAGGACAGCAGAAAGAAGCCCCGCCGCGGACGCCCGCCCAAGGCAAAGACCGGGAAGGAGCCGCCTGCAAAGGGGGCAGCCAGATGATCCACACCATTCTGCCGCCGGAGGCGCTGCTGCCGCAGGAGGAGCCGCCCCGCTGCGAGTGGCTGCCCTGTGCGGAGGGCTGGGTACAGGTAAGGACAGGTGCAGACGGCGCACGTACCGTGCAGGGCGTCTGCTCCACCGATCCCGCCGCCTATCTCAAGGCGTCTCTGCAGCCCGATACACCCTACCGACCGTAATTGTAAATGATGCCCCTCGGGGCATTTACATAGCAAAAACAGAAAACCTGACCTTACACCGTAAAGAGGGGAAACCAACATTATGAGCATCATCAGTGCCATCATTCAGGGAATACTGCAGGGGCTGACCGAGTTTTTGCCGGTCTCCTCCTCAGGGCATCTTTCCCTTTACCAGTATTTTACCGGCATCAATTCCGAAAGCTCTGTTACCTTTTCGGTTATGCTGCATCTGGGTACCCTGCTGGCGGTCATCATCGCCTTTCGGGGGACGGTCTGGCAGCTGCTGCGGGAGTTCTTCCTGATGTTTGCCGACCTGTTCCGCGGCAGGCTGTTTAAGGAAAAAGCCACCCCCTACCGCCGAATGCTGTATCTGCTCATTCTTTCCTGCGTACCGCTTTTGTTGGTGCTGCCCCTGCAGGAGATCATCACCTCAGTCAGTGCCGATAACGACATTCTGGTGGAGGGCATTTGCTTTTTGATCACTTCGGCGCTGCTGTTTTTGGCGGACCGCGCCCCCCGCGGGCGGTTGGACGCCGCCACCATGAAGGGCAAGCACGCTCTTGCCATCGGCACGGCGCAGCTATTTGCCACACTGCCGGGTATCTCCCGCTCCGGTTCCACCATTTCGGTGGGGCAGATGTGCGGGCTGGAGCGCAGCTATGCCGTCTCCTATTCCTTTATTCTGGGTCTGCCGGCAGTGCTGGCAGCCGGCATACTGGATCTGCATGACGCAGCGTCTGCCGGCGCCGGCATCGAATGGGGCACCGCCCTCATCGGCATGGCGGCAGCGCTCATTTTCGGACTTCTGGCGATCCGGTTGGTGAACTACCTTCTCAAGAGCGATAAATTCCGGATCTTTGCTGTTTACACATTGGTGCTGGGCAGCATTGTTGTGATTCTGGGTATTGTGGAAAAACTGACCGGCAACGCAGTTCAGGCGTTTATCACCGGTCTTATCCATTAAAATATACTGCGCCTTCCCTATACTACATCTTGTGAAAGGACACTGAAAACCATGGATATTGAAATCAGAGCCGAAGCCGTTATGGAGGGCAGAGATTACCTTGCCCTTACCCGCTTTATGACCAACGGAAAAAATAAAAACAGCATAATGATGAACATTCTGCTGCTGCTGATCGCCATCATCGGCGTCTATGCCGATTTTAAGGTGAACGAAAAGCCCACCATCATCACCATCGTGGCGGTCATCGCCGTGCTGGGCGCCTTCCTCCTGCCGGAGCTTTCCGCTCGCCGCTTCATCAAAAAGGACCAGAGCTTCATCGGGCATACCATGCGCTATGTGTTCAATGATAACGGCATCAATGTGCTGGACGAGCAGAACGGCACCACTGCGCTGCACGCATGGGAAAACATCATGAATATGTATGAGACCGCCGGGTATTTCTTCATGTTCCTCGGCAAGCAAAGCGCTCTTTTGATCCCCAAGCGCTGTCTTTCCGAGGAGGATTTGACAGATTTCCGTGAAATGCTCACCTTCCAGCTGGGCAGCCGCTACGAAAACCGCCTGCAGAAGAAAGTAAAGACAAAATAAGTACCGATCAGCTCAGCGCGGCTTTTTCCCTGCTCCGGTTTGGAAAGGGGAGTAAGCCGCTGCCCTGCTTTATAACGGGAAAGGAGAACGATCCCTCACCATGGCTGCTACCAAAAAAACGACCGCAAAAAAACGAAAGCCCGCTTCCAAAAAGCCAACCAAGGCACAGCTTCAGGCAAAGCGTGAGCTGAACGCCATTATCCTCTTTGCGTTGGGCGTTCTGCTGCTGTGCCTTGCCGCCATTCCCGGTGCGCGCGCGTGGAATACCGTACATAATGTGCTGCGGGGACTGATGGGCTGGTGCTGCTACCTCATCGGACCGCTGATGATGCTGGTGGCAGTTCTGCTTACCATGGATCGCACCGCCATCACGCCCGGGCTGAAAAGCGCCAGCGTGGTACTGATGGTGCTGCTCTTGTGCGGCATCACCCATATTCTCAGCAAGGTCTCTGCCGAGGGAACCTTTGCCGAGAGCATTAAGATGTTGTATCAAAGCGGCGCTGCCTTTGTCGGCGGCGGTGCTTTTGCCATTCTGTTCGGGGTATATCCGCTGCGCTGGCTGGGGCAGACCGGTGCGCTGATCGTGGATATCCTTCTGTTCTTTGTGTTCTTTATGATCTCCACAGGCACCACCCTCATCGGGCTGTTCAAGGGTGCAACCAAGCCGGTGAAGAAGCTGGAGGAGGTCTACACCGCCGCGGTGGAAAACCGTCAGGCAGCGGCGGAAGCCGCCGAAGCCGCCCAGAAGAAAAACCGCAGGAATTTCAATATTGATGTCGAACTGGAGGGCGAGGAGAAAACCGCATCCGCCGCCCGCCGCGAGGCGCTTTCCAAGGAGGGAGAGGTCTCCCGCCGTAAGGTGGAGCGCCTGACCGATGCCATGAAGGTCAGCACCAATACCGGAAAGGCATATGACTTTGACAGCGAGCCGGACAAGCCGGCGGAGCCCGTTTCCCAACCGGAGCCGCAGCCCCAGCCGGACTTCCAACCGGTAGTACCGCCCATCACCAACGCCGCCCCCACCCCCGCCGAGACCTCCATCGAGGACCTGATTACCCGTGCGGTCAGCGGCAGCGCGGTAGTCGGCGAACCTGCCGCCGAAGCAAAGGACGGCAGGCTGCACTTTGGAGAAACGCCGGAGGAAAAGGAAAAGCAGGCAGCGCAGGAGGTGCTGCTGGAGCCGGTGCCGGAGGAAAAAACCTACACCTTCCCGCCCGTCAACCTGCTGGAGGAGCCGAAGACCGTGCGCGGCGGCAACACCCAAAAGGAGCTGCGTGCCAATGCCGACCTGCTGGTGGATACGCTGCGCAGCTTCGGGGTGGAGACCCGTATTGTAGATATCTCCCGCGGGCCTGCCGTGACCCGCTATGAATTGCAGCCATCCGCCGGCGTCAAGATCAGCCGCATCACCAATCTGGCGGACGACATTGCCCTGAATCTTGCAGCGGGCGGTGTGCGCATCGAAGCACCCATTCCCAATAAAGCCGCCATTGGCATCGAGGTGCCCAATAAGGCAATCGCCGCCGTACCCATTCGGGAAATTATCGACAGCACCGAATTTACCTCCGCCAAAAGCCGCCTTTCGGTGGCATTGGGCAAGGATATTTCCGGCCGCATCTGTCTTGCCGATCTTGCCAAAATGCCGCATTTGCTCATTGCAGGTGCGACCGGCAGCGGCAAGTCGGTCTGCATCAATTCCATTATTATCAGTCTTTTGTATAAATCCTCTCCGGAGGAGGTCAAGCTCCTGATGATCGACCCCAAGGTGGTCGAGCTGGGCGGCTACAATGGAATTCCGCACCTTCTGGTGCCGGTTGTTACCGACCCCAAAAAGGCGGCGGGCGCTCTGTGCTGGGCGGTGGGCGAAATGCTCAACCGCTACAAGCTGTTTGCCGCCACCGGCACCCGCGATCTGGAAAGCTACAACCGCCTTGCCAATGAGCGGGAGGAGCTGCACCCCATGCCGCAGATCGTCATCATCATAGATGAGCTTGCCGATCTGATGATGGCAGCTCCCAAGGACGTGGAGGATTACATCTGCCGGCTGGCGCAGATGGCGCGCGCCGCAGGTATGCATCTGGTCATTGCCACCCAGCGCCCCTCCGTCGATGTTATTACCGGCCTTATCAAGGCGAATATCCCTAGCCGCATCTCCTTTGCTGTCTCGTCCCAGATCGACAGCCGTACCATACTGGATATGGGTGGTGCCGAAAAGCTCTTAGGTCGCGGTGATATGCTGTATTACCCCGTTGGCAGCAGCAAGCCCACCCGTGTACAGGGCTGCTTTGTTACCGATAGCGAGGTGGAGCGTGTCGTCACCTTCATCAAGCAGGGCGAAAAGGGCGAATATGATGATCATATCATGACCGAGATCGAGCAGTCTGCTGCGCAGGTCAAGGGCAAGGGCGGCTCCTCAGCTTCCTCTGCCGCCGCCGGCGATGCCGATGGTACCGACAGCGACGAGCTGCTGGAGCAGGCGATTGCCGTGGTGGTGGAGGCAGGGCTTGCCTCTACCTCGCTTTTGCAGCGGCGTCTTAAGGTCGGCTACGCCCGCGCCGCCCGTCTGGTGGACGAAATGGAGGAAAAGGGCATCGTAGGTCCCTTCGAGGGCAGCAAGCCCCGCAAGGTGCTGATGACCAAGGAGCAGTACTACGAGCGCAAAACCATGTCCGCCGATTGATTGATTTTTTCTAAAAGAGGCTTTCCATGACCCATACCCTTACCGAAACGCTGTTTACCGTGCTGGAGGCGATCGGCACCGTTGCATTTGCCGTCTCCGGCGCTACGGTGGCGCTTCAGCGCCGCTTAGATGTCTTCGGTGTAATGCTGCTGGGGCTGACCACCGCCCTCGGCGGCGGCTGTATCCGCGATCTTTTGCTGGGGCGCACTCCGCCGGTGATGTTCAGTCAGCCGCTTTATGCCATTGTTGCCATTGTCACCTCACTGGTCGTATTTCTGCTGGCATACTTCTGGCGCGGCGGTTTTTTCAGCCACATGGTTCTCATCGACCGTGTCAATAATGTCTTTGATGCGCTGGGGCTTGGTATGTTCACCGTCATCGGGGTGCGCGCCGGTGTTGCCGCTGGCTACGGCGATAATGCTTTTTTGTGTGTATTTCTGGGGCTGCTCACCGGTGTGGGCGGCGGTGTCCTGCGGGATATGATGAGCAGGGAGATCCCGATGGTGCTGTGCCGCCGGGTATATGCCATTGCCTGTATTGTGGGCGGGACGGTATATTTCTTACTGCGCACCACGGTGCGGGAAAGCGCTGCGGCAATCGCCGGCGTGCTGCTGGTATTCGTAATCCGTATGCTGGCGACCCGCTTCCGTTGGAGTTTGCCCCGCATCAGCGAGGACAGCCAGACCGAACCAAGGAAATGAGAAAGGGAGCAGCTATGAGCTTTCTGCCTATCACAAAAGAAGAAATGACTGCCCGCGGCTGGGAAGCCGCGGACTTTGTCTATGTCACGGGAGACGCCTATGTGGATCACCCCAGCTTTGGTGCGGCGATCATCACCCGTCTTTTGGAGCATCAGGGCTATCGGGTGGCGGTGCTGGCGCAGCCCCGTTTTGATACGCCGGAGGAGATGACCCGCTTTGGTCGTCCCCGTCTGGGCTTTCTGGTCTCCGGCGGCAATATCGATTCAATGGTCGCCCACTACACCGCCGCCCGCCGCCTGCGCAGCGAGGATTTCTATTCCCCCGGCTGCAAGGCAGGGCTGCGTCCCGACCGTGCCACCATCGTCTATTGCCGGCTAATCCGCGAAGCCTACGGCGATATCCCCATCGTCATTGGCGGACTGGAGGCGTCCCTGCGCCGATTTGCCCACTATGACTACTGGGACGACGCCGTACGCCCCTCCATTTTAGCGGAAAGCGGCGCAGATCTTCTCATCTACGGCATGGGAGAGCACCCCATCACCGAGATTGCCGACCGCATGGCAAGAGGAGAGCACCCCGCGGCAATGCGGGACATTCGGGGCACCTGTTATCTGTGCTCGCTTACCGATCCTCTGCCGGAAAATGCCGTCTCCTGCGCCTCTTACGATAAGGTTGCACAGGATAAAAAGACCTATGCCCGCGCCTGCCGCCTTCAGCTGGAGGAGCAGGATCATATAAGCGGTCATGCCGTGGTGCAGAAGCACGGAGAACAGTATCTGGTGCAGAATCCGCCCGCATTGCCCCTTACCACCGAGGAGCTGGACGCCGTGGCGGAGTTGCCCTACGAACGCTATTATCACCCCGTTTATGAGAAAATGGGCGGTGTGCCTGCCATCAAGGAGGTTGAATTCTCCCTTACCCATAACCGCGGCTGCTTTGGGGCATGCAATTTCTGCTCCATTGCGTTCCATCAGGGACGATATATCACTACCCGAAGTCATGCTTCCCTGATACGGGAAGCGGAGAGCTTTACCCGCAACCCACGCTTCAAGGGGTATATCCACGATGTTGGCGGGCCTACCGCCGATTTCCGAGCGCCCGCCTGTCGCAAGCAGGAAACGCAGGGATTATGCAGGGATAAAAAATGTCTTGCCCCCACCCGCTGTCCGGCGGTTCGGGTAGACCACTCCGACTATGTGCAGCTTCTGCGGGAGCTGCGCGCGATCCCGGGCATCAAAAAGGTATTTGTCCGCAGTGGTCTGCGCTACGATTACATGATGGGCGAGGAGGACGATACCTTCCTCACCGAGCTGGTGCGCCACCACATCAGCGGGCAGCTCAAGGTCGCTCCGGAGCATTGCAGCGCCCGTGTGCTGGACGAAATGGGCAAGCCGCATATCAATGTCTACGAGGCATTTTTGCGGCGTTTCCAGCGCATCTGTCAAAAGGAGGGCAAGGAGCTTTACCTCATTCCTTACCTAATGAGCAGTCACCCGGGCAGCACGATGCGGGACGCTGTGGAGCTGGCGCTGTTCCTGAAAAAGCATCGGCTGCACCCCCAACAGGTGCAGGATTTTTACCCAACGCCCGGAACAGCTTCTACCTGTATG
>USBC01000072.1 GCA_900552845.1 uncultured Oscillospiraceae bacterium
GGCGGAGTGAAAGCGGCAGCTACACCGGCTTTTTCGCGCCGCGCAGCCATACCGTCATTCCCTGCGGGGACTGTGCATTACAACCCAAAGAATTCAGTGAGATCGCTGCATGGGTGTGCCATTTTGCCGATAGACACAAGCTGACCATCTATAACGAGCAAAGCGGGAAAGGGCTCCTTCGGCATCTGTATTTGCGGCAGGCAGCCACAGACAGCAGCATTATGCTCTGTCTGATTATAAATGGCCGAAGAATGCCGCAGGCAGAGCAATTTGCACAAGAGGCTCAAGCTGCATTTCCATCCATCGCCACCGTATTGTTAAACCATAATACGCGGCGCGATAATGTGATCCTTGGTGCGGAGCAAACGGTGCTGACAGGATCCGGCGTTTTGCATGATACCATGTGCGGCATTTCAGTTTCTCTTTCAGCCCACAGCTTCTATCAGGTGAACCACGATTCTGCCGAGCAGCTCTACCACGAAGCCGCACGGCTGGCAGCGCTGAAGCCACAGGAAACGCTGCTTGATCTCTACTGCGGAGTCGGCACCATTGGTCTTTCCATGGTACAGCCAGAGCAAAAGCTCATCGGCGTCGAGGTTGTCCCCAGCGCCGTAGAAAACGCCCAAGAAAATGCCCTGCGTGCAGGGGTACAGAATGCGGAATTTTTGTGTGCAGATGCGGGAAAAGCAGCGCAGATCCTGGCGGAACGCGGACTGCGCCCCGATGTGATCGTGCTTGATCCCCCGCGCAAGAGCTGCGACAGTGCAACACTGGAGGCAGTTGTACACATGGCACCCAGCCGCATTGTAATGGTAAGCTGCAATCCTGCTACCATGGCGCGGGACGCTGCCGTCCTGCGGGAGAAGGGCTATACGCTGCAGTGCTATCGGCCTGTCGATCTTTTCCCGAGGACAGCGCATTGTGAATGCGTACTCTTAATGATTAAAACCGAATAAGTATATCCGCCGGTATATTCCGTACAAATCGTACCATACACCGGCAGATATTTTTTCAACAGCTTACATTAAGGCATCAAAGGCACCGGATTACATCAAAGCAGTAAGCAACAAGGGCTTTTATCCTTTGAATCTCTTTTCTTCAATTTCATAATGCTTTCTTGCCTATTGAATGCGCACCAGCAGAACTGTCTCTTCCCCACGTGATACGCGGATATCTAACCCTGTCTCAGTCTGCTTCCGGCGAAAATCCAACCGTTCCCCCTCATAGCAGGAGGATCGGAAAATGATGTCCATGCGGTTGATGTTCATGGATTTCAGCTCCGCAACGGAAAAGGGTCCCATAACGGCTCGTGCATAAGCGGTATTATTCATGTGACCGCCCACATCTATATCCGTAGAGCGTACACGATACTCAGCATACGGCTCGATCCCCTCAAAGTGATCTGGGATACGAGCAAACGGCTCCATACAGGAGCTTTCGTTATTGAAGCATAGCTCTGCGGGATAAATCCCCTGCAATGGTACCAGTTTGTGCGTTTTAGTATCAATAACTGCCCATTCTGTTTTGCCAACCATCAGCGTATCCCCTTTACTGCTGAGGATATAGCTGCGGTTTCCACGCATTTTATCCGGTTTTTCCGGGTATGTTTGCAGGGAGACTCCCTGCAGCATGGACGGTCGTCTGATAAAGTTGATCTGTGTTTTTACTGTCAGCCAAAATAGATTTTTTTGAGCCATCGCCTTCACACCGATCCCGAGCATTTCCGCATGGGTGGAAGCGATATCCATAAACAGTCCAAAAGCTTCTGCATAACTCAGCTTTCCCTCAAAATCACAAATACTGGGGCCTATTTCCCGTATAATCTCATATCTTTCCAACATGTGTGTATATCCCTCCAGAATGGTTCGTTGCCTTGTCAAAAAGAATGCAATCTGCTATATTTAAGATAAAATAAGCAATAATGGTATTGTAGCACATTCTGCGAAATTATGATACCTTCGTTTTCCTATAACGCATAAAGGAGAGAATTAAATATGTGTACTGCAGCCACCTACCGTACCCATGACTTTTACATGGGGCGGACACTTGATTATGAGTTTTCTTATCCAAGCGAAGTAACTATTATGCCCCGTCGCTTCCCGATTCATTTACGGCATAGTACAGTGCTGACCGAGCATTATGCTATAATCGGCATGGCATACGTGACAGAAGGCTATCCGCTTTATTACGATGCCATCAATGAAAAAGGACTCGGCATGGCAGGGCTGAACTTTGTCGGAAACGCCGTCTATTCCTCCCCCTGCGCGGGGAAAGAGAACATTGCACAGTTTGAGTTTATCCCATGGCTGCTTGCTCGCTGTGCCGATCTGCAGGAGGCACGTAATGCACTGGAAACCTTAAATCTGACTGACACGCCTTTTAACAGTCATTTGCCGTCTGCTTCCCTGCATTGGATCATCGCTGATGCATCGGGAGCTATTGTGGTGGAAAGCATGGCTGATGGGCTGCATATTTATGATAACCCTGTAGGCGTGCTGACCAATAACCCTCCGTTCCCCCAGCAATTGGCAATATTGAACCGATACCGTGGTCTTTCCTCCCGCCAGCCGGAAAACACCTTTGCACCGGAAATTGAACTGCCCTGCTACAGCCGTGGCATGGGAGCTAAAGGTCTTCCGGGCGATCTGTCTTCCGATTCTCGATTTGTACGGGTCGCTTTCACACGAGCAAACTCGGTCAGCAGCGAAGGCGAATCGGAAAGCGTCAGCCAGTTCTTTCACATTCTCGGCTCGGTAGAGCAGGTGCGCGGTTGCTGTGAGGTCTCGCCCAATGAATATGAAATCACCATTTATACCTCCTGCTGCAATGCCAGCCGCGGAATTTATTATTATACAACCTATGAAAATTCTCAGATTACGGCTGTGGACATGCATCGAACCGACCTGAACAGTGAAGCTTTAACCAGTTATCCCTTGTTGCCTATTGAGATTCGACAGCAAAACTGAACAAATCGATGCCGGTACACCGCCATTCATGCAAGAGATGCTCTCCCATTGATGATGCTGTGTACCGGCGTTTTATCACATGTGGCGTAATAAATTTCATGCCATCTCGCTGCTTTTGTGAATACCCGTTACTGAGAAAATGACCCATTCTGCGATATTTACTGCATGATCACCAATCCGTTCAAAATATTTTGCAATCATCAAAAGGTCAAGGGTCTGTTCCCCACCCGATGGATTATCCGCAATCTGTGCAATCAATTCTCGTTTCACCCTGCTGAAATAATCGTCCACAATGTCGTCCTCAGCAATTACACGCTCTGCCAGTTCGATGTCGCGCCGCACATAGGCATCTACACTTTCCGTTACCATTTTAATTGTCGCTTTTGCCATCTCCCTCAGCAGTAAGCTTTCGGAGCATTCGCATTCCATGTAGGTAACGATCTCTGCAATATCCTCCGCCTGATCGCCAATTCGCTCCATATCGGTTATCATTTTCAAAGCTGCAGAAATCTGTCGCAGGTCTCTGGCAACCGGCTGCTGTTGAAGCAGCAGTTTAAGGCAGAGGCTTTCAATCTCCCGTTCCTTCTGATCAATCTCTCCGTCCAGCGGTGCAATTCTTGCCGCCAGTGTTTTATCGCAGTCGACAAGAGACTTGGCAGCAAGGGCGATAGCCTCCTCGCACAGGGCGCCCATTTCAGTCAGCTCACGGTTGAGCTGTGCCAACTGTTCATCAAAATGACTTCTCATTAACCGAACCTCCCTGTGATGTAATCCTCGGTCTTTTTCTCCTTAGGCTGAGAGAACAATTCCTCTGTATTCCCATACTCGATTAGTTCTCCCAGCAGGAAAAACGCTGTCTGATCCGAAATTCGGACTGCCTGCTGCATATTATGGGTGACGATGACAATGGTATATTTCTCCTTCAGTTCCATTGCCAGCTCCTCTATCTTGGAGGTGGAAATGGGGTCAAGCGCACTGGTTGGTTCGTCCATCAGCAGCACATTCGGTGCCACAGCCAACGCTCTGGCAATGCATAGCCGCTGCTGCTGTCCGCCGGAAAGTCCCAAAGCATTTTTTCTCAATCGGTCTTTTACCTCGTCCCATATTGCTGCGTCCCTCAAGGATTGCTCTACAATCTCGTCCAGATCGTTTCTTTTACGGATACCATGCGTTCGAGGCCCGTATGCCACATTATCATAAATGCTCATGGGAAATGGATTCGGCTTTTGGAACACCATGCCGATTTGGCGCCGCAGCTCACTGACTTCTACCGATGGAGCATAGATATCCTGTCCATTATAGCTTACCTTGCCTGTGATATGAACTCCCTTTATAAGATCATTCATACGGTTGAGTGTCTTAAGTAGAGTAGATTTTCCGCAGCCGGACGGACCTATAAACGCCGTGATACTCTTTTCCGGAATATCCAGATTAATGTGGTGCAGTGCTTGTTGGCTGCCATACCATAGGTTCAAATCCTGCACCGAAATAATATCACTCATTGTTTTTCTCCCTTCCAAAGTGCCGCGAAACTAAGCCGGCGGCAATATTGAGCAACAAGGTCATTGCCATTAAGATAGCTGCAATCGCAAATGCAATTCCAAATTCTCCGTCTTCCTTAGCATAAAAATACAGAGAAATCGTAAGGGTTGCACCCGGTTTTGTAATGGCAGTAAAAAAGTCATTCATTACATGGCCGAAGCCTGCTGTAAACAACAGCGCCGCAGACTCCCCCAAAATGCGTCCGACCGAAAGGATTGCCCCTGTGATAACACCGTCCACACAACCCGGCAGCACAACTGTCCGGATAACACGCCATTTCCCTGCGCCTAATCCAAACGCACCCTCCCGGTAGCTTTGTGGGACGGTTTTCAGGCTCTCCTGAGTCGTACGCATCACCGTGGGCAGGTTCATAATAACAAGGGTCAACGCACCTGCAATAAGGGAGGTTTGCATTCCAAAAAATTCACAGAAAAACAGCATGCCTACCAAGCCGTAAATGATGGACGGAATCCCTGAAAGCGTTTCTGCAGCATATTCAATGACCGAAACAATGCGGTTGCCTGCTGCATATTCGGTGAGGTAAATCGCCGCTCCAACGCCCAGCGGTACCACAATCAGAATCGTTGCCAGAACAATATATAATGTGTTTAATATGTCCGGTAGAATTCCAATGGTGCCCGCCAGATAGCTGGGGGCTGTAGATAAAAGCTGCCAGCTTAAATTAGGCAGCCCCTTTCTCAAAACATAAACGATCAAGAAGAGAACCAGCGCTGCTGTCAAGGCTGTCGCAGTTCCCATCAGGGCTTTCATTATCACGACATAGGCACGCCGTTTGCCGCTCAATCGATCTTTCATATTGTCAGCCTCCCTTGTTCCGTTTCAGCAGCAGGTTCAGTCCGGCATTGATCAGCATAATAAACAGGAACAGCACCAAAGCAATGGAGAAAAGCGCCTGCTGCTGCAAGCCGGAGGAATAGGACATTTCGCTGGCGACTGCCGTTGTTAAAAACCGAACGCTCTCAAAGAGGCTCGGCATACGACTGGTCGCATTGCCGGAAACCATCATAACAGCCATTGCTTCGCCAATGGCTCGTCCTACCCCAAGCACCACCGCCGCAGCAATTCCGCTGCGTGCTGCAGGAACCGAAACCTTAAAATAGGTCTCAATGGGCGTCGCCCCCAGTGCCAGAGAGGCGTCTTCATAGTCCTTCGGAACAGCTTCCAGTGCCGTAACGGAAACCTTAATAATTGATGGCAGGATCATTATTGCCAACACGACAATCGCCGCCAATAAGCTGGCGCCATCAGGAACATGGAAGATCTTGCGGATATTCGGCACCAAAACCATCATACCCACCAAACCATAAACCACCGAAGGAATGCCCGCCAACAGGCTTACCACCGATTGCATTGCGCTTTTTATTTTGGGTGGTGCCAGCTTTGCAAGATAAACAGCCGTAAGAAAGCCAATCGGTACGCCCAATACAATTGCTCCTGCTGTTCCATATACGCTGGTTAGAATAAACGGCAGTATGCCGAAGGACGGTTCCGCTGCGGTAGAAGCCCACACCTTGCCGAAAAGAAAGTTACCTAAGCCGATTTGTCGAATTGCCGGTATGCCGGAAACAATCAGATAACCGCTGATGAGCAGCACGCACCCCACAGTAATAAGTCCAAGTAGAAAGAAGATCGCTTGAACGATAAACTCGCCGGTTTTTTTCATCTGCATTTCTCCCCTTAAAAACAGAAAAGGACGGCTGCTATTGCCGCCGTCTTTTTCCATACACTTTAGTTGGCGGCTACCGCCCCTGCAGCGGAAATGAGACCCGCTGCCTCGGAAGAAGTGATGTACTCAAAGAACTTCTGAGCGCATTCGCTCAACACCTTTCCCTCTACTGTTACCAGTACAAACGGACGCTGAATTGCATAGCTTCCGTCCTTTACGGTCTCCTCACTCGGAACGACCCCATTTACGGAAAGCGCCTTCACAGTATCCTTGATGGAAGCCAACGATGCATAGCCGATAGCATCAGGATTCTGGGCTACGGTAGTGATCACATCGCCGGTGGAGGTCAGCTCCTGACGGTACTGGCAAGCATCGGCGGTACCGGTAATCGTCTCAAAGCCGTCACGGGTGCCGCTGCCGGCTTCACGACCGATGAGCACGATTTCAGCATCATTGCCGCCAAGGTCTTTCCAGTTGGTGATCTTACCGGTGTAGATATCGGCGATCTGCTCAATGGTCAGATCCTTGACAGGATTTTCGGGATTTACGATGATAGCAATGCCGTCATACGCTAAGACAGTCTCTTTCAGCCCGGCTTTCTTTTCCTCGGCTTTCAGTGCACGGCTGGAAAGACCGATATCACAGCGCCCTTCCTGTACTGCCTTGATTCCGGAACCGGAACCGGTGGGATTGTAGGTAAAGGTAATGCTCTTGTTTTCGTTCATGAAGGCTTCACCCAGTGTATTGATGACCTTCTGCATAGAGGTGGAGCCATCGGTGGACACCGAGCCGGACAGTTCGCTGGGCTGAGGATCGGTTTGGGGTTCATTGGTATTGCCGCAGCCGGTCAGCAGCAAAGCGGCAGCGCAGGCGATTGCCAGAAGAATTGCAATGTACTTTTTCATGGTTTTGTTTCCTTTCTTTTTTCATGTTCTTTTTTTCTTTCAGCGTCTTTAGGATAACGCTGCTACGTAAAGTACAAAATGCTGCTTTTGTAAAAAAAACATCAAATCCATTGAATCAAAAAAATCCTCCGAAGCATCTCTGCTCCGGAGGAAATAGAAGAATCGGTCATGATTCTCCTTTTTTATCCGCCACGATATTATTGATCCAAATACCCTTCTTCACCATCACAGCCCCGATGATACATTTAATAATTTCAAGACTCTGACAGCATGCATAGAGAAGCAGGATCGGCATGGTTGTGTATCTGCTGAGGACATATGCCACGGGAATATTGACACCCCACACAAACGCACTGTCAAACAGGAAAGTCACTATTGTCTTTCCGCCGGCACGAAGTGTAAAGTACAGTGCATTTGTCATTGCCGTAAAGGGCATCAGGCAAGCACCGATTCCGATGAGACTTGTTGCCAAATGGCGAACAGCATCTGTCGTGCGGTAAATTAACGGGAAATAGGTTCCGGTAAATGCCATCAATACGCCGACTCCAACCGAAAGCGCCACAGAAAAAGATGTCGTCTGCCGTGCGGTTATTTTCGCCTGCTCAAAGTTCCCTGCGCCAAGCTCCTGCCCCACCATTATACTGATCACGCTGCCCATAGCCAAATATACACAGGCAAACAGGTTCCAGATTGTACTGCTGATATTGGTAGCAGCCACTACATCAAGGCTGCGCAGCGAATAGCATTGGTTTAGCATCGCCATACCGGCAGCCCATAGTCCTTCATTAAGCAATAGCGGAGTACCGCGCCGCAGAATATCACGGAACAGACGTCCCGGAATGTGAAGCGATTGATATAGTTTTTCAACATACGGGAAGCGAGCCGTATGGCGATGAGCCCATGTAACTACAATAACCAGCTCTACAAAACGGGATAATACCGTCGCCACAGCAGCGCCAACTACACCCATGCGCGGCGCACCAAAATGTCCAAAGATAAGAATATAATTAAAGGTCAGGTTTACCAATACTGCCGCAACACCCGCCTTCATCGGCAACAGTGTCTCCCCAGTCTCTCTCAGCGTTGCAGCATACGCCTGCGTGATGGCATAGGGAAGCATTCCAATGTACATCACCTTCATATACTCTAACCCATAGCGCAGTGAAGCCTCTGCGTCCTCCACGCTGCCCTCTCCTTTTAAGTAGAGATTAATCAGTTGGGGT
>USBC01000073.1 GCA_900552845.1 uncultured Oscillospiraceae bacterium
GGACTGCCGATCTGGTATACGCAGGGTTTTAACCCACACGCGTATTTGACCTTTGCGTTACCGCTCCCTCTGGGGGTAGAGGGCCGATGCGAATCCTTTGATTTTCGCTTGACCGAGGAAACCGGTTACGAAGATATTTGTGCACGTTTGAATGCAGCGCTGCCCAACGAGCTGCGCGCACTGCATGCGGCGGCACCGGTTATGGAGCCGTGCAATATTTGCTGGGCGGATTATCAGTTGTCCTTTTATGATAAAGACCCGGCAGCGGGGGAGGCACTTGACCGCCTGTTAGCAGCTGAGCATCTGCCGGTCAGAAAGAAGACAAAAAAGGGTGAACAGGAAATAGACCTGAAAGAAAAGATGACAATACGGAATGTCATCAGAACGGCAGACAAGCTGGTACTGGAGGTCCGGTTGCCTGCAGGCGGAACGCAGAACTGGAGCCCGATGCTGCTGACCGGCGCTTATAATGAACTGCTTGGACGGGAGCCATACTGGACAGGAATCACTAGAACAGCTATTTTAGCAGAAGATTTTCAGGATTTCTGTTGAGTTCTCGGCTTTTCGGAGTTTCCGTTAAGTTTTGCTTGCAATTTGGCTTGCATTGTGTTATTATAATACGGCATGAGAACTGCGACCGGTACCCGGCGCAGGTTTTGATGTTGGCTGTAAAGCCAAACATTAAACTGAACAGTCCGCTGCCCGGCCGATGGAGCTTTAGAGGTAAGAATGTTTGGATATTTTAAGGAGGATAAATTCCATGGACGCACTGAAACTGATGTCCGAGAGCTGCCTGAAAAAGGATATGCCTGTTGTTAATGTCGGTGATACCGTACGCGTACAGGTTCGTATTCAGGAAGGTAACCGTGAGCGTCTGCAGGCCTTTGAGGGCACTGTAATTGCCAAGAAGCATGGCGGTATCGCAGAGACCTTTACCGTTCGCCGTCTTTCCCACGGCTGCGGTGTCGAGAGAGTTTTCCCCATTCACAGCCCGAAGGTAGCCAGTGTTGAACTGGTACGCAAGGGTCGTGTACGCCGCGGTAAGCTGTATTATCTGCGCGGCAGAGTGGGTAAGGCTGCCAAGGTCAAAGAGATTCTGGGCTAATTTTTCCACAAAAGGCGAGAGGACACTGTATGGTTGTCCTCTTTTGCTTTTATATGGGGCTTTCCCTTCTTTTGTGATTTGCAACTTTCCAATTGAGAAACCGCATGTGTTATCATAGTGTCGGAAAGAGACAGAAATGAAATAGAACTGAATGGAGAAAAATATGTCTGAAACAATGTCAGTCCAGTGGTTTCCGGGACACATGGCAAAAACCCGACGTATCATGGCAAGCAACCTAAAACTGGTGGATATTGTGGTAGAGCTGTGCGATGCACGCATTCCGCAAAGCAGCCGAAATCCGGAAATTGACAAATTAGTAGGAAAAAAGCCCCGCCTGATGCTACTGAATAAGGCGGACTGTGCCGATGCTTCGGCGACAGAGCAATGGTTGACCTATTACCGCAAAAAGGGCATTCCGGCGATTGCCTGTGACTGCCGGAGTGGACGCGGGGTAAAGAATCTGCTGCCCGCTGTGCGTGAGGTTTTGGAGGATAAAATTGCCGCATGGAATGATAAAGGAATGGTGGGGCGACCCATTCGCATGATGATCGTCGGTATTCCGAATGTTGGAAAATCCTCGTTGATTAACCGTCTTTCCGGAACCCGCAGCACTAAAGTTGAGGATCGCCCCGGAGTGACCCGCGGAAAGCAATGGGTTTCTCTGGAGGAGGGCATAGAGCTGTTGGATATGCCGGGCGTGCTGTGGCCAAAATTTGAGGATAAAACGGCAGGCGAGCGGCTGGCGTTTATTGGCTCCGTGAAGGATCAGATACTGGACATTGAGTATCTTGCAATGCGACTTTTAGACACACTGCGTCCTGCCTATACAGAGGCACTGGCAGAGCGCTACAAGCTGGATGCAGAGGATATAGCCGAAATGGAAAGCTATGAGCTGTTGGAGCGCATTGCACGCAAGCGGGGTATGCTTATCTCCGGCGGAGAAGCGAATACAGAACGAGCCGCCATCATGCTGCTGGACGAATTTCGCAGCGGAGCGATGGGTCGCATTACTCTGGAAAGGATACCGCAATGACAGATAACCGCTTTCTGTGGGAATATGATGAAGCACTGGGTTTTGACGGGCTGTGCGGCATTGATGAGGTGGGACGCGGGCCGCTTGCCGGTCCTGTGTGTGCAGCCTGTGTAGTATTGCCGCGCGGACTGGAACTGAATGCTTTAAACGATTCTAAAAAGATGACCGAAAAACGACGGGAGGAAACATTTCGTCTATTGACGGAGTGCCCGCAGGTCTATTATGGCATTGGCTTCGCCGATCAGCGGGAAATTGATGAGTTCAATATCTTGCAAGCAACCTTTCTTGCAATGCAGCGCGCCTATGCGGAGCTATTGGCCAAGCTGCCGGATAAGAAAGCGCTTCGTTTGGCGCTGGTAGATGGCAACCGTGATCCGCATCTGCCGCTGGAGACCCGACTGGTTGTAAAGGGCGATGGTACAAGTGCGCATATTGCAGCCGCTTCGGTTCTGGCAAAAGTGACCCGTGACCGATTGATGACAGAATATGCGGGGGAATATCCCCAGTATGGTTGGGAGAAGAACAAGGGCTATGGCTCCAAAGAGCATTATGCGGGAATAGCAGCGCACGGAATTACACCGCTGCACCGCAGAAGCTTTTTGAAAAATCTGTCGGAGAAGCATTATGACGGAAAATAAAAAACTGGGTGACCGCGGTGAGGATTACACCGCCCGATATTTAGAAAAACGGGGCTTTCGCATTGCAGAAAGAAACTGGCACAGCCGCTACGGTGAAATAGACATTATAGCGGAAAATGAAGCATATCTACTTTTTGTGGAGGTAAAGACCCGAAGGGTGGGGAGCATGGTGCAGGGAGAATGGGCGGTCACATCGCAGAAACAGAAAAAACTGAGGCTAACGGCAGAAAGTTATCTTATGAGCCATTCAACCGAACGGCAGCCTCGATTTGATGTAGCAGTCCTTAGCGTGGAAAATGATGTGTTAACGGATTTTGCATACTATGAATCCGCTTTTTAAGGGGAATGCTTATGAATTTTTTTGACCTGCATTGCGATACCGCTACCGAGGCAATGAAATGCCATGCCGGTCTGTGCGGCAACGGCTTACAGCTTGACTTGGATAAATGGCAGAGTGGTCGCCTGTGCCAAAGCTATGCTGTTTTTATACCGGATACACTGCGGGGTGAGGCGGCATGGCAATATTTTTTAAAATGCAGCGGTTATTGGAAGGAGCAGATTGCCGAAACACCGGAAATGGTTTTACTGCGGCAGCCCGCTGAGGCGGCGGAGCAGTGGCGGCGGGGAAAACAAACCTGCTTTTTTGCGGTGGAGGGCGGTGCAGTGCTGGCGGGGCGACCGGAGCGTGTGGAAACGCTTGCCGGGCGCGGGGTAAGAATGCTGACGCTGACATGGAACGGCGAAAACGAACTGGCAAGCGGTACAACCGCGACCGGCGGGCTGAAGCCCCTAGGACGGGATATAATACGGGAGCTGGAGCACTGCAGCATTGTTGCTGATGTTTCACACCTCAATGACGAAAGCATGGGTGATGTGATAGAGTGGGCACAAAGACCGGTGATTGCAACACACAGCAACAGCCGAAGATTATGTAATGTGCCGCGCAACCTGACTGACGATCAGTTTCGGTGTATCGCAGAGCGTAGGGGACTGGTGGGGCTAAACTTCTTTACCGGCTTTCTGCGGGAGGACAGGAAGCACGCCTGTATGGAGGATCTTCTGCGGCACGCCGAGCATTTTCTCGATTTGGGCGGGGAAGAAGTTCTGGCTCTTGGCTCAGACTTTGATGGTGCGGAAATGCCCTGCGACCTGCCGGATTGCGGTGCGCTGCCCGCATTGGCGGGAAGGCTGACGGAGGCCTTTGGCGTTACAATATCGGAAAAGATTTGTTACAAAAACGCACTTGACTTCTGGCAGCGATACGATGCAGAATAAAAACCGTGCAGAGCATAAAACCCTGCACGGCGGCGGTTGTTTGTGCAAACCGTATGGCTCAGCCTTTACAGTAGGTATCGCAGGCTGCGTCTTCTGTGTGATCGTGTGCCACTATGATGCAGTTGGCGGTGCAGTGGCACGCCTTATCGTTGTGGATACAGTCTTTCACATCACATTTGATTCCGGGAATACAGCTGCAATCGGAAGGACGGCTGAAATCACTCATAATTATAATCTCCTTTTGATTAGTTCCCGATAGACGGGACGACTGTATTATGGGCGTAAATAACTTTGAATATTCGAGGACCGAGGAGGTGAGTTATGTCTATTTTTGCAATCGGAGATCCGCATCTTTCGCTGGGCTGTGATAAGGAAATGAATATCTTTAACGGCTGGCACGACTATGTAACGCGGCTGGAGCAGAACTGGCGGGAGAACATCGGCCCGGAGGATACTGTAATACTGGCGGGAGACATCTCGTGGGCAATGAACATGGAGGAGACAAGAGCGGATTTTACTTTTTTGCATAAACTGCCCGGTCAGAAATATCTGATGAAAGGCAACCACGATTACTGGTGGACAACTCTTTCCTCCATGCAGCGCTTTTTGGATCAAAACGGATTAAATACGCTGCACTTTCTCCATAATAATGCGGTAACGGTCGAAGGCATTTCGCTATGCGGGAGCCGCGGTTGGATGTTTGAAGAGGGAGAACGTGCCGAGGGCAGCATCACCGCACGGGAGTTGGGACGCATTCGGCGCTCTTTAGCGGCGGCTCCGCCGGAAAACGAGAAGATTCTTTTCCTGCATTACCCACCGATTTTCGGACAGCAGGTGATACCGGAATTCTTTGATGCGATGAAGGAATATGGGGTAAAGCAGTGCTTTTACGGCCATTTGCACGGCGGCGCGATCCCATTGGCATATCAAGGGGATTTCTTCGGAGTGGATTGTCGGCTGATTTCCGCGGACTATCTGAAATTTTGCCCCCTAAAGATACGTTAATTACCGAAAAAGAGTGGCAATTTGGTTTACTATGTGCTATAATCAATAAGATTTACTGGAATCTAATTTTGCTGGAGGACATGATAAATGAAACTGAATGAAACCAAAAAAGTGGACACCAACCTGTACGAGTTGAATATTACCGTAGATGGTGAGCAGTATGCCAAGGCGCTGGACGCTTCCTTTAAGAAGAATTCCGCCAAGCTCAATATCCCCGGTTTCCGTAAGGGCAAGGCTCCCAAGAGCATCGTTTACAAGATGGTAGGCGAGAGCTATTTCTATGAGGACGCCATCAATTCCAGCTACGGCGACGCCTACGAGGAGGCTCTCAAGGAATCCGGTTTGGAAGCGGTTGCCTATCCCGAGGTGGAGCTGAAAGATGCGGACGGTACCCAGTACACCTTTGTTGCCAAGGTTACTGTTAAGCCTGAGGTCACTCTGGGCGAGTACAAGGGGCTGAAGGTTGAGCGCGAGAGCGATAAGGTAACGGACGCTGACATTGAGAATGAACTGAATGCCATGGCTGACCGCAATGCTCGTATGGCTGAGGCTCCCGAGGGTGCCAAGGCGGAGCTGGGCGATACTGCTGTTATTGATTATGAGGGATTTGTCGGCGATGTCGCTTTTGAAGGCGGCAAAGGCGAGGATCACCCGCTTTCTCTTGGCTCGGGTCAGTTTATCCCCGGCTTTGAAGAGGGTGTAGTCGGTCATAAGGTTGGCGAGAGCTTTGATGTCAATGTGACCTTCCCCACCGAATATCACAGCGAAGAGCTGGCAGGGAAAGACGCTACCTTTAAGGTAACCATTAAAGAACTCAAGCGCAAGGAGCTGCCTGCTCTTGACGATGAGTTTGCCAAGGACGTCAGTGAATTCGATACGTTGGAGGAACTGAAGAAGGACCTTGCCGAGAAGATGCAGAATGAGAAGAAGGATCAGGCGGACAGCAAGATGGAAAACGATCTGCTGGAGCAGGCGGTTAAGAACATGACCGTGGAGATCCCCACTGTGATGTTTGAGATCAAGGCGCAGGATATGGTGGAGGAATTTGGCTACCGTTTGCAGACTCAGGGTATGAACATGGAGATGTACATGAAGTACACCGGCACCACCCCTGAGGCGCTGACTGCTCAGTTCATGCCGCAGGCTGAGACACAGGTGCGTACTACGCTGCTGCTGGAAAAGATCGCTGAGGTAGAGCATATTGAGATTACCGAGGACGATGTAAACGGCGAATATGACCGCTTGGTAAAGGATTACGGCATGGAGCTGGATAAGGTTAAGTCGATTGTTCCCGTTGAGGAGATCAAGCATCAGCTCACCATTCAGAAGGCTGCAAAGGTCATCACTGACAGTGCCGAGGTGACTCAGCTTTAATTTACGGAATACCCGTGCTACATACCATAAACGGAGGTGTATGAATAAATGAGTTTGGTACCAATGGTAATAGAACAGACCAACCGCGGGGAGCGCAGCTATGATATTTTTTCCCGCTTGCTCAATGACCGCATCGTTATGCTTTGCGAAGAGGTGAACGATGCCACAGCCAGTCTGGTGGTAGCGCAGCTTTTGTTCCTGGAGGGTCAGGATCCGGAAAAGGATATTCACCTGTATATCAACAGCCCAGGTGGTTCCATTTCCGCAGGCATGGCAATCTACGATACCATGCAGTATATCAAGTGCGATGTTTCCACTATTTGCATTGGTATGGCGGCTTCCATGGGGGCGTTCCTGCTGTGCGCGGGTGCGCCCGGTAAGCGGCTGGCTCTGCCCAACAGTGAGATTATGATTCATCAGCCGCTGCTGGGTGGCTTGCAGGGTCAGGCGACGGATATTAAGATCCATGCCGACCGGATCATTAAAATTAAGGAAAACCTGAACCGTATTATGGCAGAGCGCTGCCATAAGCCGCTGGAGCAGGTAATGCAGGATACCGAGCGGGATAACTTTATGTCTGCCGAGGAAGCCTGCGCCTACGGATTGATCGACCGCGTGATCGCCCACAGAGAATAAAAGGAGTCCATGAAACATGGCAAACGATGAGAATAAAAGAATGATGCGCTGTTCCTTCTGCGGAAAACCGCAGGATAGAGTAGCGCGCCTCATCGCCGGTCCCGGTGTGTGCATCTGCAACGAGTGCGTGGAGATCTGCCGCGCCGTACTGGAAGATGAAGGTGTTCCTGCTCCCAAAGCAGTGAAGAACGATCCGCAGGGCGAAGAGATAAATGTTCCTCGTCCAAAGGAGATTAAGGCATTTCTTGATGAGTATGTCATCGGACAGGACGCAGCAAAACGTGCGCTTTCTGTGGCGGTGTATAACCACTATAAGCGCATTTGCTGCGGAGACAGCGATGATGTGGAGTTGGGCAAGAGCAATATTCTGCTGCTGGGGCCCACCGGAGTGGGTAAGACCATGCTGGCACAGACCCTTGCTAAAGTATTGGGCGTTCCCTTTGCGATAGCTGATGCGACCACACTGACAGAAGCCGGTTATGTAGGTGAGGATGTGGAAAATATCCTGCTGCGGCTGTTACAGGCAGCGGATTTTGATGTGGCAAAGGCAGAACGAGGCATCATCTATATTGATGAGATTGACAAGATTGCCCGCAAGAGTGAAAACCCCTCTATCACCCGAGATGTCAGTGGCGAGGGGGTGCAGCAGGCTTTGCTGAAAATCCTAGAGGGTACTGTCTCCAATGTCCCCCCACAGGGCGGGCGTAAGCACCCCCAACAGGAGTTCATTGCGGTGGATACCACCAATATCCTGTTCATCTGCGGCGGCGCATTCGATGGTCTGGATAAGATTATCAGCCACCGTACCGACAAATCCTCTCTGGGCTTTGGCGGAACGGTAAAATCCAAAGCCGAGGTGGAGGAGCAGGGGATCTACCGTCAGGTGGAGCCGCATGATCTGGTCAAATACGGCCTGATCCCCGAATTGGTAGGGCGTATTCCGGTCATCGCTTCTTTGGATGCATTGGACGAGGAAGCACTGGTGCGAATTTTGCGCGAGCCGAAAAATGCGCTTATCAAGCAGTATAAAAAGTTGTTTGAGATGGATAATATTCAAATCGACTTTGAAGAAGACGCACTGAGCTCGATAGCTAAGAAGGCAATAGAGCGAAAAACGGGAGCACGCGGCTTGCGCGGCATTATGGAGGAGATATTGGGCAGCCTGATGTTTGAGGCACCCTCCGACGGAACAGTGGCACATATCGTCATTACTGCCGATATGGTAAACGGCGTTGGCGAG
>USBC01000074.1 GCA_900552845.1 uncultured Oscillospiraceae bacterium
GCAGGAGCGCTTGCTGCTTCTTGGCGGTAATCCTGCTGTTTTCGCCGGTGATATAGACGGCAATAGCCCAGCGCACGGTACAGCAGGGTCAGAATTGCGTGATAGGTGTTTTCCAGAGTAATTTCATTGCCCAGCTTGGAGGTATCCACACCCTTGCCTGCCAGCAGCTCCAGCACCTTATCAAAGTCAACATTTGCATTCTTCAGTGCCGCTACCGCATCGGCGGTGGTCAGCTCGTCAATGGCTTCCTTGATGGGCTTGGTCTGCTTGGTCTCGGTGTAGGTCTTCAGCGCCTCCACAAACTTGGTCTGGGTCTCGCCGGTGGTGCCGTAAGCCAGTACGGAAGCCATTACCGCAATGTACTCGGGCTTCTCGCTCATATCCATGCTGACATCAAGGTTTGCCTTGCCGTCCACCTTCAGCTTGTCGGCGTAGGTCACATTCAAGCCGGAAACAGAGGCATCGTTCACCGTGGCGATCTCGCCCATTTCCTTGGAGGCGTCCGCCAGGTTCTTCTTGGCTTCGGCGTCGCCGCCCACCTTGATGGTCAGGGTGCGGGTAACATATGTCGCTTCGGGAGCGATGTTCATCTGAATGTAATCGCCCTCGGCATTATAACTGATGGTGGGGTGCCAGTCGCCGGTCAAAAGATCCATCTTGGCAACCGTGCCGTTACTGATCTTGCCGGATAGGGCGGTAAAGTCGGACATATCTGCCAGCAGCTTGTTGACAAGGCCCTCAATGCCGGTGGCGCTCCAGTCAATACCAACCAGCTCATTGACGAGATAAGCCTTCAGTGCGTTCTTGTTTTCCTTATATGCCTTAACAAGATCGTCCTCATTAACGGTGTAAATATTGTACTCGGCGCCGTTATATTTCACCTTCATACTGGCGCTGGTATAGAAGTTCATCAGCAGATCATCGGCAAGGTCAAGCGCCAGCGTCTTTACTGCGGGCTTCTTCGCCTGAAGCGCTTCCGCCTTCAGGGTCACGGTGATATTGCCGTTTTCGTCCTCTGCCAGTGTGTAGAACTCATTAACTACCTTGCCGTTCTCCACCACATAGCCCTGCTTCAGCATACCGCTTACATCGCCGGTGTAGGTACCTGCGGTAAGCACTGCGCTGCCGGAAACGGTGCCGTTCACCTTGCCGGTGTTGTTCAGGGTGCCGTCCAGCACGGTCACGGTGTCATTGGCGGTAATGCCGCCCTCGATGGTCTTGCCGTTGAGGTCAAGGAAGGTGCGGGCGTTGACCGTCAGACTGTCGGGAACATTCTTGAGAAGGATCACAACGGTCTTGGCGCCGGTGGTCTTCAGGCTCTCGGAAAGATCCTTGGTGTAAACCAGCTTGCCCGCGCCTGCGGCAGTCGGGTCAATCACAATGGCTTCGTAGTCGTTATTCTCCACATTATTCAGCGTCATGCTGATATTCAGCTCCAGCTGTTCGCTGGCAAAGAAGCTGGTATCAATGTTGCTGATCGCTGCAATAGCGGTTCTGGAGTTTGCGCCGATGGTGGCATTATAGGTGCCGCCCGCGCTCTCCTTATTGGTAATGGTTACGTCATTGCCCAGTACAAAGTTCATCAGTGTGCGCAGCTTGGCATAATAGTCGTTGTACTGTGCCAGATCAGTGGTCTTGCCTGCCTGCTTCGCGGTATTATCCACGGTGGTCAGGGTCACACGCTCATCGGCAAACAGCGGGCGCGCCATATCCAGCGCGTAGTCGATCAGCTCCGCCGCCTCGATGTTGGTCACATCGCTCAGCTCGGTCTTGCCCAACGCCAGCATCATGGTCAGTGCCGCCTGATAGGCACGGTCGGGCAGAGTGCCGTTCATCAGCAGGGTGCCGTCGCCGTTAAAGGAAGCGTCTGCATACTTCTGAACCTTCTCAACGGCATCATAGGCTTTCTTCATTCTGCCGGTGTCGCTGTCGTTGCTCTCCATGGTGATGTACAGCGGAACAGTGGTCTCGCCGCTCTCGGTCACCAGCGTAATGGTGGATTGCAGCAGCTTGCCGCCCAGCAGATTGCTTCTGCTCACATTGCTGTCTACAATGACCGTCTCACCGTCCAGCGTCATCTCGTTGATGGTGCCGTCGGGTTTCAGTGCGCTCTGGACGCTCTCAATGCTCGCCCCACTGGAGGTCAGCATATTCAGGGCGCCGCTGAGGTAAACCTTGCCGTCGCCGTAGAAATTACTGCCGGCAAGACGGATCTCGCTCACCTTGCAGTCTGTGCTGGTCAGATAAGAACCGATGCTGTTGATCAGCGCAGTATCAAAGTTCTTGCTGACCGCCATGCGCAGAACCACAGAGGAAATCGCTCCGTTCTGCTCCATCGCAATAAAGTCGATCTGATCGCTGTTTAATTTGGCGTTCAGCCCCTTAAAGAAGGCTCTCAGGCTCTCCTCCTGGGCATTTACCTTGGTGCGCTCAATCGTCAGCTCGCCATTCTTAAAGAGGCGCTTGACCTGCTCCGCGGTAAAGGTATAGGCGGAAGCCGTGTTCTGTACGCCGACCTTTGCGCTGTCGATGACATAGTCATAGCGGTAGCCCTGCTCGGGTGCAGCCAGCGTAATTCCGGGGTTCTTGATGGTAAAGGTCTGATCGCTCTCGCCGTCGATATGTACGGTAAAGGTCTTTGCCTCGTAGGTCACTTCCTCGACCTTTTGAGTATCAAGGACAGAGCCTGCGGTCAGCGTCAAGCCATTTACGATCGCATAGAAGGTATCATTGATATTCTTCGCAGCGGCGTCGGTATCCGCCTTCAGTTCCTTCCACAGGTTGTCGCGCAGCGTATTCAGGTCAATGATATCCGCCGCGGTCAGCTTGTGGTTCTTCTCGTAGGTCTTGGTACCGCTCTTGGTCATACCCTCTGCCGTCACCTTTACGGTCACAACGACCATGTTGGGCGCTGCGGCAGTCAAGGTGGTCGTAAGCTTGAGGGCGGGAGCCGCGGTATGATTACCGGTATGACCCTCCAGCGCCTTGACGGCAGCAACAAGCTGGATCATATCTGCAGCAGTGCCATCGGTATGGATCGCGGAATTGATCTCCTCCGGCAGGGCGTTCACCGCATTGTTGATCTTGGCGGTCGCCTCATCGATGCGGTCAATGTACTCGGAGCCGCTCTTGCCGTTGGGCAGGGTGATCTCGGAAAGGGCATTCTTAAAGTTCGGGTCTGCCATCACGATCGTCAGATAGTCGCGCAGCTTGACAGCCTCATCGCGAATCTTCTTGTACTGACCGTTCTGATAGAAGTACGCCAGCCCGCTCAGGTCGGTGCCCTCCATATAGTTGATAATGTAGTTGTAGATCTTCAGGTTCTTTCCGTCATAGCTGGTGATGGTCTTGCCGCTTGCATCGATCTTACCGATGATGCAATTCAGTGCGTCCATTGCCTCCGGTCCCAGCTTAGCGGGTGTATGGTTCGCCTCATCTGCTTCCAGCATGGAACGCAGGCCCTTCATCGCGTCCATGTTCAGCTGACCCAACTGATCCTTGATATCGGTGAACTGCTTCATGGCAGCCTCATGGCTCTTTGCCTCGGTCAGCAGCGTCTGCGGCAGGTTCATCATTGCCAGCACTTCGCTGCCGGTCATCGGCTCATTGCCAAAGGTCAGCGCATATTCCACCTGCACGCTCTCAAAGGCAGCGGTATCCAGCGTCGCAGTCTCGCCGGTAAAGGAGACGGCTGCCGCTGTGCTGCCGTTCAGGATCGCTTTGGCGGTTACGGGCTTCCAGCTCAGCCCCGCATACTTCGCACTGTACTCCTTAGCAGTCACGGTAGTTGTGCCGTCAGCGTTAACGCTCAAGCTTATCAGATTATCGCTGTTCTCCGGCACACGCACTCTTACTATGGTATCGTTGGGGGTCAGGACTGCGCTGTTCAGCACATTCTTTTCCTCGGTGGTCAGTCCGGCGGCAGCCTTTGCGGTCAGCTCGCCCAAGCCATATCCTGCGCGGGTCTTATCCATCTCTCTTGTAAAGACGGTATCCCCCACCACGCGGTAAACGATGCCCTCGTCATAGGTATCCTCCCCCAGCTTGTACTGGTAGGACTGCCCCTCGGTTTCGCAGACCGGCAGCGTCACACGGTAGCCATAAGGGACAGCATGAACGCCATTGCCGTCGCCCAGCGAATAGCTTACATTCTTGGGGGTGTAGCTTACTACATAGGTCACATCACCGGTCAGCGTCTCGCCAAAATCGGTCACGGCGCGGTTGTAGTATGCGGTGCCCACATCGAAGACCTTCCAGGTCTCCAGCACCTCCGCCTCGTTCACCTTGGCGGCAATCGCTGCCTCTACCTCCGCCTTTGCGGTGCCGCTGCGCAGCGTCACCTTCCATTCGGAGGGATAATTGAGCGTGGTCAGCTCATCGCTGTCAACGGTTTTGGCGGTAATGACCTTCGCCTCATATTTCACCGTTACATTAAAGCGGTTGACATTGGCGCTCACGGTGGTCTTCAGCGTTCTTACCGCTTTCTCCACAGTGATATCGCTGTCATGCAGGCTGCTGTTGCCCATCGCAGCAGCAACCATGCCCTCCAGTGCGGTATAGTCCGCTGCAGCCAATCCGTCCTTGACCACAGCCTGGTTCAGCACAAGCCATTCGTCCTCAACAGCGGGCTTTATCTTGCTATACGCTTTCCCAAGATACTCCAAACCCTCTTTAACAATTTTGGCCTGTTCTACTTTGGCAGGATCACTGCTTGCGCCAATTACCGTTTGGGCAGCCCAGTAAAGGGAGCCGAAGCTCGTATCGGAAAGACTCTCAAGATCCTTGGCATATTGTTTCGCAACAGCTTTCATCTTTGTGCCATCATTCAGTAGATATACCAGCTTTGCGGCACCATATTTCTCAAGTTCGACGTTCATATCCAAAACGCCGCTATTGCGACCCATCTGAGCTTTCAAGTCATCGATTGCTTCTGCCGCAGCTCCTGTGATTTCTACTTTCGCAGTTCCAAATGTAATTCCATTGACACGCATATCGTATAGCGCATCAAAGTATTTCTCCAGCAGAGTTGCCACACCGGATTCATGATCCAGTGTCTCGATGTTCTGTAATCCCTTTGCCAGCATATAGGGCGCATTCAGCAGCAGGGACTGGGTAGCCTCGTCAATCTCCACTGTCGCCGTGTAGTCGGCCTCTACACTGTAGGTGTTACCGGCATAGCTGAAAGACCCCGTATAACCGGAGCTTCCCTTTGTCAGCGCCACCGTTTCGGCAGCGGAACCGTCCTCCGGCACGATACGCGCACCGACCGGCTCCCATGTGTATCCGTCCTTGGTGGCACTCTTTATGGTGATGGTCTTTGCTGCCTCATCAACTGCGATCAGATCATCGCCCTCTGACGGTGCGGTATAGGTAATGCTGCCGCCGGTCAGATAACCGGATTTCAGCACAGCCTGTTCCGCTGCGGTCAGCTTGGCACTGTAGGCGTCTGCCACCAGTTCGCCTACCGTTACCGTTTGTTTGTTGCCGGCAGGCACTTCTGTGTCAATTGCCACGGCAAAGCAGTTAACGGATCCGCTGAGAACCGTTACTACCGCCAGCAGCATCGCCAAAAAGCGCTTTGATGCCGGTACATTTCCTTTCATACAACCTCACTCCATTCTAAAAAAGTCCTTTTCAAAAATATGCGCATCGGTGTCATAGTTGCTCAAGCACTGAATACATATGGGCAATTTATCCATTTTCCCACTCTCTCTTTTGAATGCTTTTACTACATTCTTCTCCGCAGAATCGGCTAAAACAAACACTTCACCCATGGTACATATTTTTCTATATAAGAATACAACATCGCCCTTTTAATTGTAACCTTTTTTTGCATATTTCTATGCCAAAATCATTCGGTTTTTTCCTGCAATTTATGAGAAATCTATAAAATTATGGCATTCTCTGTTAAGCGGCCTCTTCCTATTAAATGTTACCTTTATCGCTGCCTCCGGTCGCATTTCCTCTAAAAAAACGGGGTCGCCTCCTCTCGGATCACGATCCCGTTTTCACTTGACACTATCTTGCTGTTCTGATTTATACCGTCTCATTTCTGCCGGCTCTCTGTCCTGCCAGCAGCGCCACCACACTGGTAAATAAAACATATCCCAGTCCGATGTTCCAGTTGGGGGTCAGGTCATACAGCCACCCCACCACCATCGGTCCGGTCGCTGCCAACGCATACCCTGCTGACTGCGCAAAGCCGGAAAGCCGCGCAGCATCTACCGCATTTTTGGCTCGGAAGCCCATCAGCGCCAGCCCCATGCTGAATGCACAGCCGTTGGCAAGCCCCAGAATAACGGTCGCCGTCACCTGCGCCGCCGCAGCGGTGGAGGACATCAGCGTAATAATGCCGACGATATTCAGAACAGAACCAAGCAGCAGCCAGCCGCGCTGATCCTGCCGCCTGCCCGCCAGCGTCGGCACCACCAAGGAGGGAATCAGGCTTACCATCTGATACAGCGCGGTGACCATGCCCGCTGTGCCGCTCTCCATGCCGGAGGATTGCAAAATCGTCGGCAGCCAACCGATGATCGCATAAAAAATAAGAGAATTGATGCCGAAATACAGCATCACGCACCATGCCAGCCCGCTTTTCCAAATGGGCTTTTCCGGTGCCGCCGCTTCCGGCTGTTCTGTTGCTTCCAGCCGCAGAAAAGCATTCTTTCTCCATACAATCAGCGTGATCACAACCGCTGCGCCCCACACCAGCAAAGCACCGCGCCAGCCCAGTCCTGCATTGGCAAGCGGGACATTTAATGCCAGTGCCAAGGCAGCGGCCGCCACCATCGCCACCGTAAAAAAAGCCGTGACCTGTCCTACACGGGTGGGATATTCCGCCTTCACCACGGCAGGCAGCAGCACATTCCCCAATGCAGTACCGATGCCGACAATAGCGGTACCGATGTACAGCCCAGCTACACCCGCTAAGCTTCTCAGCACGGTACCCAGCAATATCAGGCACAGGCCGATGGAAATAGTATGCCCCTCTCCCCAGCGGCGCCCCAATCCTCCCGCCAGTGAGCTGACCGCTGCGAAAGCGATAAGCGGCAGCGTGGTCAGCAGTCCGGAGGCACTGCCGGAAAGTCCCAGACTCTCGGTGATCTCCGGCAGCAGCGGTCCCACACCGGTAATAATAATCCGCAGGCAGAATGCCACCAATATGACACTCAGCATCATGGTTTGATTCGGTTTGACTTCGGCTTTCATAAACAAATCCTCATCTCATTCTACTCCTATCGTTTTTCTTTATCGCAGTGATGCTGCCAATAGAGCAGGTTCACCAGTCCGCCGATCAGAATAATCGTTCCCATCAGGTGCAACCACAACATCAGTATGATCAAAGATGCCAGAGACCCATATACCAGCGTATATCGAGCCGAAGCGCTGATCATCGTGGAAAAAACAATGCTGACTACCAAAATGGAAAATCCGCCGACCACCGCGCCCGGCAGTACCGGCAGCGCGGGACGGTTCACCGGTGTCACGCTGCGGTACAACAGCAGCAACAGCAGCATAATGATTCCGGTCAGCAGGACAAATCTCAGCCATGTCCAGCTTGCCAGCATATCACCCACATGAAACCATCGATCCAAAAGGTCGATGAACCAGTCGCCGGTCGCCACCACCACAACCGAAAGGTAAATCCCCACAAGAAATACCGCCGAGTACAAAAAGCTCATTGCTGTGTGCAGCAGTCCCTTGTAGCGTGGTTCCCCGTACAGATCTCCCATTGTCACCATAATCGTCCCAAAAGCGCCAGATGCCGCCGTCAGCAGCAGAATAATCCCTGCCCACAGCATCGCCTGCGAGTAATTATCGTGGATATAGCCGAAAAAGGTGACCAGCGTTTCCGTCACCTGCCGGGGGATCACCTCGCTGAGCAGCTCCAGCAGCTCCTGTGTATCAACACTGGTACGACCGATAATGCTGGCAACGCAGATGAGCAGTGGGAAAAAGCTCAGCATCAGGTAATAGGCGAATGCCGCCGCACTTCGTCCCATGCGCCGGCTGCCATATAGGTCTATAATGTAAAAGACCTTTGTTAAAAACGGGCTTTTATCAATAATCTTCTGCAAAAATGACGGCATGGTTCTCCCTCCTTTCTCCGGTTTTCTGCCCGCCGCAGGTCAAATCGCCGCCCCGCTCGTCGGGCTTCGCCCGACGCCCGCCTTGCAGGCGGGTACGGCGCCCCCGTGGGGGGGCCCCCGCCGGGGGGGGCCCCCGCCGGGCAATTAGAAATATCTCATTGCGGCCCCCTATTCGTTTCACCCGATGGCCAACCCCCCCGTG
>USBC01000075.1 GCA_900552845.1 uncultured Oscillospiraceae bacterium
CGTGCTCGCTGAAGGGGGCGTGCGGGGAGGTAAGCCGCCCGGGGTTGGGGGGGGGGGGCGACGGCAGCGAATGGAGCGCCCGCCGGTTCTTTTTCCCTGCAGAACATGAAAAAGGAAATGATCCCCCTGCTCTGTCATTAGCAGGGGGATCCGCTTATAGGGGGAAAGATTTACAAGGTTTCCAGTGAGCCGAGGGCGATGCAGTCGCCGCTTTGACGGTCAAACAGCATAATGTGATGACCGGTGAAGCTGACGCTGTGCTGCTCGCCGATGGTGAACAGGCTGCTGCCGAATACCACACCGGTGAGCAGGAAGCCGTTGACATAGACCTTGATGGTGGATTCCATACCGGTGGGCATGGCGCCGTAGATCTCGCCCTTGAGGGGGGCTTCGGCGGTGATATTGAGGAATTCCGGACGGATACCGAGGACAAGATCCTCATTGGTGAGGACAGGGTCCTCCTGCAACGAATCGTCCTCTTCTTCGACCTTGGCAATGTGGTAACGGAACGGTTCGTCCTTGTTGCCCTTTTCTACATAGCCTTTTTCCTGCGATTTGGCAAGGCGCTCAGCGGCGCGCTCGGCAGCCTTACGGTCACGCTCAGCAAACCATGCAGCGAGATCCAGACCGCCCTTGGGACGGAATACGGCCTTAACACCGCCCAAAATCTCGAGGGTGATGCTGCCGTCTGCCTGTTGGGCGCCTTTGGCTTCCACAAAGTTGATGGAGGGATTACCGACGAAATCCGCGACAAAGAGGTTCTGCGGGTGCCCGTAGACGGTGAGGGGCGGCTGATACTGCTGCAAAACGCCGTTGTTGATGAGGCAGATCTGGGTGGCAAGGGTCATGGCTTCCATCTGGTCGTGGGTGACGTAGACGAAGGTGGAGCCGGTTTCCACGTGCAGACGCTGCAATTCGTACCGCATTTCCAGACGCAGTTTGGCATCAAGGTTGGAGAGCGGCTCGTCCATGAATAGGACAGAGGGCTCCGGCGCAAGCGTACGGGCAATGGCGACACGCTGCTGCTGACCGCCGGAAAGCTCGGCGGGGTAGCGGTCCATAAACATACCGATTTTGACGATGCGGGCAACGCGGCGCACGGTGAGGTCGATCTCCTCCTTGGTGAGCTTGCGAACCTCGGTAACGGGCTTGCCGTCCTTATAGATGGCATAATCGGCATCGTAGCTGCCGCCGGAGGCCTCCAGCGCCTTGCGGGCGGCTTCGGCTTTCTCCCGCAGGGCGGCGGCTTCGGCACTGACATCTCTGCTGTCCTCCAGATGATAGCTCAGCAGCTTTTTGGCGGTGAACTGGCTGATGGTAAAAGAATCAATGAGCTTGATCAGCGCTTTTTTATCATCCAGCTTGCCCTTTTTATCCCGACATTCCTCCAGCACCTTGGTGACCTCGGCAGGGGCAGAAAGGATCTGTGCCAGACGGTCATTGACGCGGGCGTCAAAGTCGATCTTGGGCAGCGCCTCCTTGACATTGGAGAGACCGAAGGAGATGTTTTCGTAAACGGTCATATTGGGCCACAGGGCATAGTTCTGGAACAGGAAGCCGACCCGACGCTTATTGGCGGGGACATTGATGCCCATAGCGCTATCAAATACGACCTGATCCCCGATGGTGATACGGCCGCTGGTGGGGGTCTCCAGACCTGCAATCATACGCAGGGTGGTGGTTTTGCCGCAGCCGGAGGGACCCAGCAGCGTAACAAAGGAGTTATCGGCGATGGTGAGGTTCAGATCCTCCACCGCATAGAATTTACCCCAGCGTTTGGTAATGTGTTCAAGTTTGATCTCTGGCATGGTTTAACCTCCTATTCCCTTATCAAGGCTGGCCCCGGTGACCTTATTGACCAGGGTATTACAGATGAGAATGGTGACGATGAGGATCAGATTGATACCGCTGGAGAAGGCATACAGACCCATTTCATCAAAGTAATCCAGCGTGGTGGAGAGAATGAAGCCCTGTACGCACAGCAGCATAAACAGGCTCAGCTCTCGCAGACAGGTCATAAACGGCAGCAGATAGCCGCTGATGATGGAGGATTTTTGAATGGGAATGATGATGCGGGTCATGCGCTTGATCCACGGGACGTCCTGAATGACAGCGGCTTCCTCGATCTCGCCGGAGAGCTGCAGCATGGAATTGAGCGAGCTGCGGCTGGCAAAAGGAATGTACTTGATGGTGCCTGCGATGATAAGCAGGGTATAGGTGTTGAACAGATTGAAGTGCTTATTGGAGAACAGGATAAAGAACGCAACACCTACGGCAATGGACGGCATGAGGTAGGGCAGGAACGCCACGCTGTTGACATAGTTTGCCCAGCGGCTGCGGCGGTTCTTACTGACGGCATAGCCGATGAGCGTACCGATGGTGCCGGCAATGAGCGCACAGCTGACGCTGACGAGCATGGTACCCTTGAAGGCGGTCCAGATGGTGTTATTGTAGAGAATACCCTTTTGCCCGTACATACCGTTTTCGGTGACATTTTCGCTGGTGATCCACCACTTGGTGGTGAGGTTATTGGCATCGCCGGTGTACAGGAAGCTGTAATCGCCGGGATTGGGCAGGAAGGTTTCAAACGCAAAGGAAATGATGGGGAAGATGCTGGTAAAGAAGGTAATGATGATGAGAATAACGGCGATGACTACACGACCGGTACGCCCCAGATTGATCTTGGAGATCTGACCGGACTTGCCGGTGACGGTGGTGTAGTTCTTGCGGCTTTTGAGGCTGCGCTGATTGAGCAGCATGATAGCCACGCCGAAGATCATCATAATGATGGCAAGGATACTGGCTTCGCCGGTATATTTGGAGTTCATGGATACATACTTGGTGGAAAGGGTGGCAAGACCCAGATAATGCGGGACGGGGTAGGAACCCATGGAGCTGCCGAACACCAGCAGAATGGTGGAAAGAATGGCGGGCTTGACCATGGGCAGGGTGATGCGGAACATGGTTTTCCACTTGGGGGTATCCAGAATGGTAGCGGCTTCCTCAAGGTTAGCGTCCATATTGCGGAAGATGCCGCCGATGAGGATATAGGCAAAGGGCGCATAGTGCAAGCCCAGTACGATCAAGCTGGGGAACAGTCCCTTGCACCACCACAGCGGCATCTGAACATTGAACAGGGAGGTGAGCAGACCGTTGCTGGTGCCGGTAACGGCATTGGAATTGAAAAGGTTCTGCCACACGACCGCCAGAGTCCACTGGGGCATGATGTAGGGGAAGATGAAGATGGAGCTTAAGTATTTGCGGCAGGAAAGATTGGTGCGTGTGATGAGAAACGCAAAAATGCCGCCGAAAAGGATAGCCACGATGCAGGAGCCGACCGATAGCAGGACGGTATTCCACAGGGGGGTCCAAAGATTGATCTTGGCCAGCGGGCTGGTGAACAGATCGGTGTAATTGACCAGCGTGTAGCCCGAAACCTGACCGGTCAGGTGGGCATCGATGGTACCTGGGTGGATCTTGAAGGTATCCTGCACAATGGCGACGATGGGCGCTACCGTGGTGATGGTAAGGACGATGCCCATCAGCAGCAGGATAACATTATGGGGCTTGGAAAAAAAGGTTTTGACCTTATTGCGCCGCACAGCGGCGGGATTGGCCTGTAAAGCTGCGGCTTTATTCATGGTAGGGTTTCACCTCTCTTGTGGGGAGTGGGGCTGCGAAAAGGGGAACGCCCCCGGCGCGGCGGTTGGACGCGATCCGGGGGCGCGCTTTTTACTTCTTAACAGATCGCAAGGATAAGTGCGTGGTGAATTTTATCAGCCGGCGCTGTACTTATCCAGAACCTCGATCCAGCTGCCTACGGTGAAGGCAACAGAAGCGCAGTATTCGGGATCCTCGAGGACCAGCTTATCAGCCCACCATTCATAACCGCGGTCATTCTTGCAGTCGAAGGTGTTGACGCCGTCAACATAGCCGCCCTCCTGATGATGATACTTCTCCTCGGTGCCGGCAGCAACGGTCGGATTGGAGGAATAGCCGCCCATATCCTTGCCCCAGGCAGAGAAGCCGTCAACGGTGCAGGTCATGTAGGCGATAAAGGCGCAGGCAGTCCAGGGCAGCGGGCTGTTATCGGTGACGAACAGATAGTGGCAGTAGCCATAGCCGCCGAGACCGGTGTAGCCATCCTGATAAGCAGCAACCTTGATGTTGTTCTTGGAAACGGTGTCGGACTCCTCAACGGAGCGCAGCTTGGAATAAACCAGCAGACCGAATTGATCGGTAGCAGATTTGGAAACCAGAGTATTGCAGATAGGACCATCATCGGTCTGGGCATTGTAGCTGCCGACCCACAGCTTGATCCAGGCAAGACCGTACTTGGCGTTCTCGGTCAGACCGAGGTTCGCAGCATCGGCAGCCATGGCATCGATGGTGGGCTGGAAGTAAGCCTGCTCCTCAGCGGGGAGCGCCTCGAAAGCAGTCTTGAGGGCGGTGGAATAATCGTCACGGGTGAGCATGTACAGGAAGTTCTTGCCGACGATCTCGGAGTCGATATCCATGAACAGACCATGCTCGCCTTCCGCTACGAAGTCCCAAATGTTATCATAGGTCTTTTCACCGGTGCAGTTATACATAAATACCTTATTGAGGGTCTGCAGGGGCAGATAGCCTTCATAGGCATCGGCGGTGGTGTTGTTGGCGTCAGCCCAATCCTTGGGGATAAAGGTATCCAGAACGCCGGTCTTGACCATCTTGCTCTCGATCTGGTTGCCGTCCTGAATGAGGGTCATGGCAAAGGTGCCGGTCGCCTTCAGGGAGTCAGCGGTGAGCTGCTCAAAGATCTTGTTGTTCTTGGGCTGCTGCCACTCGAAGTTCAGGGTGTAGCTGGAGTCGATGGACTGCAGGTACTCGATGAACAGGGGCAGAGCGCTCTTGCCGCGGCTGGAGTTACCAACGCCGTAGAAGGTCTTGCCGTTGGACTCCTCGATCGCTTTTTTCGCCAGCTCCTCAAGAGTCATGCCTTCTGCTTCCTTAATGATCTGCTGGACAGCGGAAAGCTCCTCGTTATCGGGAGTGGGTGCAGGCTTCTCGCCGCAGCCGACCATCAGGGTAAGAACCATGATGACAGCCAGCAGCATAGACAGTGCTTTTTTCATTGTTTTTCTCCTCCATGTTTCTTTTTTTTTGACCGCACCGCAGAGGGCGGCGGTCATGGGAAATGAAAGCGGGCAAGGGATTTACAAAAACCTTACAAAAACCTTGCCGAAACTTTACTATATTATATAACTTAGTCTAATGATTGTCAATTATGACATTTATTACTATACTATTATACTTAAACTGGATATAATGCACAATAAATTCGCCATTTTGTGCAAAAACAACGGGCGGAAGTAGCCGAAGTGGGCAGACTATGCTATAATATGGAGCGAAAAACAGCCCGAAAGAAGGGACAAAAATGATCCGACTGGTGACATGTGACATAGACGGCACGCTGCTGCATAGGGCGGAGACTGCCATTGACGCCGAAACGCTGCGGGAGATCGCGCGGCTGCGGGAAAAGGGGATCCTTTTCTGCCCTGCCAGCGGCAGACAGTACCACAGCCTGCGGCGGCTGTTTGCACCGGCGGGCAAGGAGCTTGCCTATATCTGCGAAAACGGGTCGGTGGTATTCGGCCCAGGTGACCCGGCGCCGGTGTGGGGCAAGGTGCCGCTGAACCGCACCGAGGCGGTTCAGCTGTGCCGGGACATTATGACACAGCCGGGGTGCGAGATCAATGCGAGTGGAGAAAACACCTGCTATGTATGCACCCGCGATGAGGAATATCTGCGCCATATGCGGGAGGACGTGGGGAATGTGACCGAGGTGGTGGACGACCCCGAGGAGATCCCGGAGGAAATCATCAAGGTTTCGGCATTCAGCCGCCGCGGGAGCGAAGCGGTGATCGGATATTTTAAGGAACGCTGGGGAGAGATCTTTCAGGTGGCGGTTGCCGGCGAGCAGTGGATCGATTTTACGATCGCCGATAAAGGCTCCGGCTTGAAGATCATCTGCAAAGCGATGGGAGTAAAGCCGGAGGAGGTTATGTCCTTCGGGGACAATTATAATGATATTCCGATCCTTTCTCTGGTGGGGTACCCTTATATAATGGATAATGCAGTACAGGAGCTGCGGGACAGATTTCCCAATCATTGCCGCCGTGTAGCCGATATTTTGAAAACCCTGTAAAGCGGCGGCAAACCGAATAATGCGTGAACGCTTTCTGCTTTTCTGCGGCACCTCCCTTATTGCCCGGTTCGTTCGCGCAGATATCGTTCCGCTTCCCGACGGGGAAGGACACGAGAGAAATAATAGCCTTGAATCAAGTCGCTGCCTGCTGCAAGAACGATGTTTAGCTGTTCCTCTGTTTCCACGCCCTCGCACAGCACATGGATTCCCATGCGGTGTGCGAGCTGTGCCACGCCGGTAAGCAGCGCCCGCCCGCGTTTTTCACCGGCATTGAGCAGAATGCTGCGATCGATCTTTACGCAGTTGATCGGGAAGACGCACAGATCGGAAAGGGAGGAACAGCCCGCACCGATATCGTCCAGCGCAATGCGAAAACCCAAGGAACGGAGCCCCCTGACTGTTTCCAGCGCAGTATCCCGGTTACGGGTGAGAGAGTCTTCGGTGATCTCCACCAAAAGACGGTCGTGAGAGAAATTGTACTGTCCGACGATTTGGCAGACACGCACCAGAGTGTGCTTATCCGCAATTGACTGGCGGGAAAAATTGCAGGACAGGAAAAGATCTTCCTTTCCCTCAAGCTTCCACTGCTGAAGCTGCGCGCAGACACTGCGGAACAGATAGAGATCAAGCTCGGTGATGGTGCCGGCGCGAATCATCAGGTCGATGTATTTGGACGGGGGCAGCACCCCCTCGGAGGGATTGTGCCAGCGGGAGACGACCTCCGCGCCGACGACGGTGCCGCTGCGATCCACGATAAACTGGAAATACGGCTTAAACTCGTCCTTTTCAATGGCCTCGGTCATGCGCCGTCGCAGCCGTTCGAGCTGTTCGCTATCGCTGACCATGCCGCGGGTGCTGAAGGCGCAGAGCAGATCGTGCGCAAAGGCATAGGCGCAGCCCTGCCGTGCGCTGAAAAGCGCAGCCTCGGCGGTGCAGTCCGGATTTTCCTCCAGCGAGCAGATGCCGGCACGAAACGCTCCGCTGTATTCACTGCGAAAGCCGGTGAGATAGGCGTCCAGCCGCTGTACCAGCGATATGGCGCGCCGATGCATGGCATCACGGCTGCCGCGCTGACATACGATGGCAAACATGCCGGTCCCTACACAGGCGAGGTAATCCTCCCGGGCGCAGTTGCGGCTGAGGAACTCCGCAGCCCGGCAAAACAGATCCTCCCGCTCCGGTTCGCCGCAGCGGGACTCCAGCACAGGCATATCACAGCCGAAGCAGACAACATAAGTCAGGCTCCGCAGCGGGGCGGGGAGCAAAGTTTCCATGCAGTGCAGATAGAAGCGGTCATTGCCGATGCCGTAGCGCGGATCAAGAAGTGCACCCGCGCGCAGCTCGGCGTGTTTTTTTCGCAGGAATACAACCAGTGCGACGGCTGCGGCAAGCACCATGACAGCCAGTACGGCAAGCGTAATGAGCCAGCGGGTGCGCCAGACCCCGGCACCGTTTTTGCCGGCATAGTCCGCCAGTACACCGAGCTTTTCCGCACCGGAGATGCTTTCCAGCGCCTGAGCCAGCTCATCGGCGCGGGCTTCTCGGTGTCGTTCAATCCGCTCTCTCCGAAGGAACATATCCATGTCGATTAACGATCAACTGGCGTCCGCCGTGCGCAACGACGCCGCAACGTCTGCCGATCCTGTAGTTGCGGCAGAGCAGGCGACCCTTATCGAGCCGCTTGCCTGTCCTCTGACGGGCGCGGTTCGCGTCCCCGGCGACAAGTCGATTTCGCATCGTTCGGTGCTCTTCTCCGCGATGGCCGAAGGCACTTCGCACGTGTCCGGCGTGCTCGACTCCGCCGATGTTCGATCTTCCATCGGCGCCGTGCGCGCTCTGGGCGCCGAGGTCAACCTCGAAAAGCGGCCCGACGGAAGCCTCGCAGGCGACATCCGCGGCTGGGGTGGCTTAGGTCCTTCACAGCCGGAGGGCGCCATCGACTGCGGCAATTCCGGTACGACGGTTCGCCTGCTCATGGGCGTGCTCGCGCCATGGGACATCACTGTCGAGCTTACAGGCGACGACTCCCTT
>USBC01000076.1 GCA_900552845.1 uncultured Oscillospiraceae bacterium
CGAGCGTCTCTCCCATGTGGGCGGAGAGCGCCGAGAGCTGTTCCTCGGAAAGCGGCACTGCCGAGGTCACGCGACCCTTGACGGTATTGTGCGCTTCCAGCCAGCGCTGCTCAAAACGGGTTGCGCAGTCATAGTAGGCGGGAAGCCTGCCCCGCTGACACAGCAGGCGCAGGAAATTGACAAGATAGGGGTGTACCTGTCCTGAAAGCGCCTTGCCGATGAGATGAAGTCGTTCCTCCAGTGGGATATCGGGGGTGGCGAGCAGGGCGAGGTAGCGCGGATTCAGCCGGAAGAGATCGCCGAGCAGCTTTACCTGCTCCAGCAACTCATCGGTGAGCGCTTCATCCGCTGCTAACTCGTACAGCGCATCGCCGTAGGTCATGCCGGTCGCTGTCATGCGGATTCACCCATTTCTTTCATAAACTGATCAATGAGCGCCTGCTGATCGCCGGCGTTGATCTCCTTTTCCACGACCTTTTCCGCCAAAGCGACGACCATGCCGGAGATGTTATCCTTGATCTCATTGACTGCCTTTTTCTTTTCACGGTCAATTTCGGCAAATGCCTTTTCCTTGATACCTGCCGCCTCTTGCTGTGCAGACTGCAATACCTGCACGGCACGGGCTTCGGCATTCTCAGATGCAGTCTTAACGAGTTGACCCGCCTCGACGCGAGCTTCCCGTATCAGGCGCTCGTATTCCGCTTTTTCCTCATTGGCGGCGGTGCGGGCGGCTTCGGCTTCGCCGTAGATAGCGTTGACCTCGCTGCGGCGCTTGGCAATGATACCCTGCACGGGCTTAAACAGGAATTTCTTAAACAACGCCGCCTGAATGAGCAGGTTGGCGATCTGGGCAATGAATTCCCATGGAACGACACCGACAAGAGACAGATTATCCATGGTTTCGTTCCTCCTCCCTTGATGAATTACAGAAGTCCGATGAAGATGCGGGGTACCACGAACATGAGCAGCAGACCGGTAACAAAGCCGTAAATACCGGTGGTCTCGGCAATAGCGCAGCCCAGCAGCATGGTGGAAGTGACCTCGCCCTTAGACTCAGGCTGACGGGCGATGGCTTCGCAGGATTTACCGACGGCGTAGCCCTCACCGATACCGGGTCCGATACCGGCGATAAGAGCGATACCGGCGCCAATGGCGCAGCCTGCCAGAATGATTGCTTTTTCCATAGTAATTTCCTCCCTAATAAGGTTTTTTGGTTATGTAGAGCCGGTCAGTCCGCATCGGCGGCTGCCGCGATATACATCATGGTGAGCATGCAGAAGATGAACGCCTGCATGAAGCTGGAGAACCAATCAAAATAGAGCGAGAACACGGCGGGAATACCGACCGAAAGGAACGGGATCTGCGAAAGGAGATCACCCACGACGCCGGGCAGCAGACCGAACAGTGCATGGCTTGCAGTACCGAGTGCCGCATAGATGAGGGTGCTGATGACGGTACCCGAGACGATATTTCCAAAGTGACGAAACGCCATCGAGATGGGGGTCGCAATCTCGCTAATGATATTGAATGGGGTGAGCACCGCGATGGGCTGAGTGTAGCCCTTGAGATAACCGCCGACGCCGTTGGTTTTGATCTTGGTGGCGGTAATAAGCACGAACACCAGTACCGCCCAGCCCAATTCAGTGGAAAGATCCGCCGTGGGAGAGAACAAACCCAGCAGACCAGATAGGCTGGAGAGCAGTGACAGCGAGAAAATGGCGGCGATGAACGGCGCATAATGGGAAAAACGGACACCCATATTGTTATCGACAAAGCCTTGGGCAGTGTTGACTAAAAACTCTGCAATGGTTTGGCGGGTAGTGACGTTATCGACCCGCAAATCATGGGTGAGCCAAATACAGAACACCGTGAGCAGCAGCATAATGCCCCAGGTGACCACCAAAGTGGCAGTGATGGGGATCCCACCAAAAATCGGCAATGTGGTAAAGATCGGAGAGCCGGTGATCTCAATATTCATGCTGCGGGCGCCTCCTTTGGCTGCGGTTTATAGAAGCCCAAGAGCTGCATGACCGAGATGGTAATGCGGGGGAAGAATAATGCCAATGCTGTAGCGACGCCATTGAGCGCGGCGAGCCGGAAGCCCAACACCGCAATGACGCAGGTGAGGAGCATTCGCAGCGAGTAGGAAAGCTGGGCAATCCTTTTTGCCTTTTCGGCGTCTGCCGCCGCTCGCTGCATGGTAAAGCCCAGCAGCACGAAATTAAAGACTGCAAAGCCTGCGCCGATTGCTGTACCCAGCCAAACAGTACTGTCCAGCCGACCCAACACCGCAAAGACCGTGATCTGCACTGCGGCGCACGCAGCCGTACCGACAGCGATGTGCTGTACTTCCTTCATGACTGATTTTTGAAGCTTCATTTTTCTGCACCCTCCTTTTTTCGTTTGCAAAGAGGCTTATCCCCTTTTGCGGCAAGCTCTATTCGTGGTTGTTAAAGGCAATGGGCTTATCGCCCTTTCCTTCTTTTTCACTGTTCTTTTTGCAGTAACGAAGGAACGAGGCTGCGCTGCATGCCGAGGCGGCAAGCCCGATGAGAATGGCAGCGACCATGACCCATGTACCCCACCCCCATTTGCTTTGCGCAAGATGCCCGAGAAACAAACAGAGCAGCGGTGGAGTAACCAGAGAAACGCCCAGCTGGGTAAGCCACAGAAGCTTTTGGAGCTGCTTCATTTTGTCCCTCCCGGTCCCAAAAATGCCGTATTCTTGACGAATTCTTTATACTTCTTTTCGATGGTAATATAGCGTATCGTGCATAAAATACCCCGGGGGCGAAGCGGCTCCGGCGGTTATTTACCGCTTCCTCTGCAATAAGCGGTAACCGCCGGAGCGCCCCTAATTCAAGGAGATTACGGGGAAAATCCATGTCCGATAGGTCAGCAGGCAGGCAACTCCATCGGCATAGAGAACCTAACCGGCTATCGCTATTATAACGACCACGCCTTTGAAAAGGAATAATCAAAGCTGTTGCATTATCTTGCAATTTTCTTGTGGTTATGCTACAATCTCCGCAGCTTTCTACCTAATAATGCGTAGAAATACAGAAAGGAGTCCCCTACCGATGCGTTCCTCATTGTTCGACTATGAATGGCAGTTCCTTACTCAGATGATCACTCGTATTCACTATGCCCCAACCTATGAGGAACTATGCCGTCTGCTGTTGGAGGATCAACTTCCTGCATTGATCCCATTTGATCGCGCAGTGGTTTTTCAGACCGGGCGACAGAATGGACAGGGAACGGTAAGTACACCGTACACTGTCGGTATGCCAAACGATCTGAAATCAAATCCTTTTTTGAACCGTGATGTTATACCTCGTTGGTCACAGTTCATCATGACGCCGCACAGCACTGTTTTTTTACAGTCGGAGTTGATTGCCGCTGAGGACTGGATCCACTCTGATATTTACCGGAATATATGGGAGCCGTGCGGGCTTTATTGGGCATTGGGGGTAACGATCCAATACCGCGACTGTCCTCTGGCACTACTGGCGTTGTTTCGGGATAAGGATAAAAATGATTTTACACAAAAGGAATTTCACATTTTACACACATTGAAAGATGCCTTGGAACGTAAATTCTATGATTTGCTTACCCGTCCGTCAAACGGCTTTTCCCCGTCACGGCTGCAAAAGGCTGCTGCAGAATTCCGTCTGACAAAGCGAGAAACCGAAATTGCGGAGTTGATTTGCCGCAATTTATCCACCGAGGAGATTTGTGATCAGCTTTACTTAGCGCCCGCTACCTTAAGTAAGCATTTGTCTAATATATATGCAAAGACAAAGGTATCCGGGAGGGTGTCGCTCACAGCTCTTTTAATAAATAAAGATTAAATAAAATGGAGCACATTGCCGCCAGCATCGAAACTGAGCTGCGGATATGTGCTCCTTTTGATATACTGTTACCGTACCCTTTCGCATATAAATATCGGTGAAGGGAGGAATTGTTTCATGAAACAGATATTATTCAACGGTGCGGCAACCGCATTGATTACGCCCATGCGCCCAGATGCTTCCGTTGACCTGCAAACTCTTGCTGGGCTTACGGAATGGCAAATTCAAAGCGGCGTGTCGGCACTGATCCCCTGCGGTACTACAGGAGAAGCCGCTACGCTTTCTCTCGATGAACATTATGCTGTAATAAAAACTGTAGTAGAAACAGCAGGCGGTCGAGTTCCGATCATTGCCGGCGCCGGCTCCAACGATACAGCCCATGCGGAGGCGCTTTGTGATTCTGCAAAGCGTGCTGGCGCTGACGGACTGCTGTTAGTGACTCCTTACTACAATAAATGCACGCAAAAAGGGTTACAGCAGCATTTTTTGCGACTGTCAAAATGCGATTTACCAATCATTCTGTATAACATTCCGTCACGAACAGGTGTTACCATAGATATGGAAAGTCGCAGGATACTGGCAGAGATGGACCAAATAGTCGGGCTAAAGGAAGCAGGCACCGATTTTTCACTCATTAATCAGCACATTCTGGATTTAGGTGATTCCCTTCCTCTGTATTCCGGTAATGATGATCTTACCCTTCCGTTAATGTCAATGGGCGCTATCGGCTGTATTTCAGTCATTGCCAATGTCCTGCCGCACAGCACAGCTTCATTGTGCCATGCTATGCTGCAAAATAATATTTCAGTTGCATGTCAGCTGCACTATACTTTATTGCCGCTGATGAAGGCGTTATTTTGTGAGGTCAATCCCATTCCGGTTAAAGCGGTGATGTCATTTGCGGGTTACCCCTGCGGTGAATGCCGAATGCCGCTTTCTAAAATCGAGCCGGAGCACCTCGCATTACTGCAAAAACAATTTCTCATGGCAAAAGAAGTCGGGCTTTGCTGAAATCCGCTTGCCTTTCGTGGGGCGTTTGTTTTATAATAAAATAAACAAATATTCCCCACGGAGGCGATCTCTTGAATCTGACCGAAGAAAGACTGCAATATTTGGAGCTTCTTTCCCAAAAGTTCCCTAGCCCTGCTCAGGTTTCCACCGAGATCATAAATTTAAAAGCAATCCTCGGTTTGCCAAAAGGTACGGAGCATTTTATTAGCGATATTCATGGCGAATACCGTTTTTTTATGCATATTCTTAAAAATGCTTCCGGCTCTGTTCGCCGCAAAATCGTGCAATGCTTTACCGAAGAAGACATGAACAATGATGCCGTCAACGCTCTTGCTACCCTCATCTGCTATCCTGAGGAAAAGCTGGCGCTGCTGAAGGAGGAGAACGGACGTCTTAGTGTGGAGTGGTACACCGAAACGCTACTTCATTTGGTGCAGGTGTGTCGTAAGGCAACCAGTAAATATACCCGTTCCAAGGTTCGGAAAGCGATGCCTCGTGACTTCGCCTACATCATTGATGAACTGCTTAATTACTCTGAGGCAGACGAAGACGACAACCGCACCATCTATGTTCACAATATTGTCCGCAATATTATAGATGTTGGCAGCGCCGATGCATTTATCATTGCCATCTCAGAGTTGATTCAGCACGCTGTAATAGATAAGCTACATATTGTCGGCGATGTCTTTGACCGCGGCAACGGTGCTCACGAGGTTATGGACGCCCTGATGCAGTACAACAATGTCGATATCCAGTGGGGAAACCATGATATCTTGTGGATGGCTGCGGCATTGGGGCAATGGGCTTCTATCGCCAATGTACTGCGCAACTGTATTCGCTATAATAATTTTGATTCTCTTGAGGACGGTTACGGTATTAACCTTCGTCCGCTGACACAGTTTGCTTTGGAAACCTATCGCGATGATCCCTGTACTCTGTTTCTTCCCAGCCACAGTAAGCGGGAGACCGAGCTGAAGCAGCGTCGGGAAAACGACGAGCTGACCGCCAAGGTGCATAAGGCGATCTCGGTCATTCAGTTCAAGCTGGAGGGACGTATTCTGCGGGATCACCCTGAATATCATATGTCACATCGCCTATTCTGGGAAACGATGGACGCAAAGACCCATAGAATTCAGATTGATGGCAACTGGTATGATATTAAGGACGCGCACTTCCCTACCCTTTCGCCCGAAGACCCATACCGTCTTTCTCCTGCCGAAGAAACAGTCATGAGTGACCTTGCCTTCTCCTTCCGCAATAGTGTGCGCATGCAGCGTCATCTGAAATACCTGTTGGATAACGGCTCCATTTATAAGGTCAATAATGGCTATCTTCTGTACCATGGCTGTATTCCCATGAACGAGGACGGAAGCTTGCACTACTCAACCATCAACGGGAAAAAATACGCCGGACGCGCCATGCTGGACGAATACAACCGTATTGTTCGCATAGCATCTTACGCCCCACGCCATTCCGAGCAGCGTAAAAATGCCCTTGATTTGATGTGGTATCTATGGTGTGGCACCCACTCCCCATTAAGCGGTAAATACAAAATCGCAACATTTGAGCGTTATTTTATTGCCGATGACACTGCCGGCAAGGAGGAAAAAGACCCCTACTACAAGTGGATCGAACAGGAGGAGATTGCCTGCCGGATCCTTTCAGAATTTGGTGCAGATCCCATCAACGGAAAGATTATAACGGGTCATGTGCCGGTTAAGGCAGGAGAATCCCCCGTTAAAGCCAATGGTCGTGTCATTAATATAGATGGCGGTATGAATGAACGACTCAATTCTGTTACCGGCGGCTGTGGATACACTTTGGTCAGCAACTCTCATCAGCTTTTACTGGCACAGCATCACCCTGTCAATATCAATGAAGCGATGCGTAAAAATGAGGAGATGCATTCCGAGGTTATGGTCATCGAAAAGTTCCCTCATCGTCAGCTTATCTGCGATATTGATGACGGAAAAGCAATCTCCCATCGTGTGGCGGACCTGCAGGAACTGCTGCAGGCATATCGTAGTGGCATAATCAGCCCCAAGGAATGATCGCAAAAAAGTGTGAAGTGACTCGAAGCACTGTCCATGGTGTTTCGAGTCACTCTTTTTTATGCTCAGTTTACTTAAATACTTATAAAAGCGAAAAAGAAAATCGTTGACAATGTCCCCAAAAAGTGATTTACTATTCTTATATTGGTTGCTCACCCAACTAACATATTGATAGATAATTACATGGGAGGCATTGGCCTATGGAAGGTATTTTAGAAAAATTTATGCGGGACGCAGCAAGAAACCCTGACCGTCCCATGTATGATTTCTTGGATTGCGGCACAGACCCTTTTATTCACAATACCGTAACGATCGGCGAGGCATGGCAGCACGCTATGGATATGGCAACAGAACTGCGGCAACAAGGAGCCAAAAAGGGCGACCGAGCCATCATTCTTTCCATGCAGGATTCCGGAACAGTCTATGCCATTTGGGGCTGCATGATTGTCGGTGTTATTTTCACCGTTATCCCGCCGCCCATTGACGATGGCAAGCTGGATCGCTTTATTTCGGTTCTTAAATCCTGCAAACCACGCTTCCTTATCTCTAATGAAAGCCTGGAAAAGCAGTCCGATACCGATGTAACCTCTCGCCTACTCAAAAAAGCGTTTCTTCAGGTCGTTGCCCTCAAGCGTGTCTATACTGATAAGGTTTTGCCAGCTGCGGCACCCATTGAGCTATATGCGCACAGCGCCGAAGATCTGATCTACCTGCAATATACCTCCGGCTCCACCAGCGCTCCCAAGGGCGTTATGGTGACCTATGGCAATCTGATGGGCTGCATCGGACAGTGTCTGGAGATCTTCGATTTCCAGCACACGAAAAATAACCTTGCCTCATGGGTTCCGTTCTACCATAATATCGGTCTTATCGTGGCCATTTTCCTCCCCGTCATTGCCGATACCGGCATTTCCTACTTTATTCCGACCTTACAGTTCCTTGCCCGTCCTACCGTTTGGCTGCGGGTCATTTCCGATTACAAGGTGAATATCACCGCCGCACCCAATTCCGCCTATGAGGTCTGTACCCGCCTTATCTCTCCGGAGGACGCAGAGCAATATGATCTTTCCCATGTCACTCACCTCATCAACGGCTCCGAGTTTGTCAATGCCGCCACAGTGGAAAAATTCTGTGAGCTGTTCCATATCTCGACGGATTGCTTTGCCCCAGGGTATGGGCTTTCAGAGTGTGTCTGCGTAGGTACGCTGGCAAGCCGAGACTACCGCTGCCAACACATTGATCTGGAGGCATACCGAGAGGGACGCTTTCTGCTATCCCCTACCGGTGAAAAAGCA
>USBC01000077.1 GCA_900552845.1 uncultured Oscillospiraceae bacterium
AAGCGGCAACCGAGTGGCAGGCATGATGTTCGGCCCCAAGCACGTCATTATCGTAGTCGGCGCCAATAAAATCTGTCTGGATCTCGACGAAGCCCTCAAACGTATCCGCAATGTGGCAGCACCGCTGAATTACATCCGGCACATCAACAAACACCATAACCGATATGACGAACTACCTTGTGTTCAGAAAGGCAAATGCTTCGACTGCGTCCATCCGCGCAGTGCATGTCGGAAAATCGCCATCATGCGCGGCGAAGTCGAATTCAATGCCGACCGGACACATCTGCTGGTCGTAAACGACAATCTTGGTCTATAACTTATTATGAATAAAAAAGTAATCATCATCGGCGGCGAAGGCAACGGCGGCGTGATCTATCCCGAACTGCACTACGGCCGCGACGCGCTGGTGGGCGTGGCGCTGTTCCTGACCTATCTGGCGCAGACAGGGCTGAGGATGACCGCATTGCGTGCCACCTACCCCGCCTACTACGCGTCGAAGAACAAGATCGCCCTAACGCCGGCCATCGATGTGGATAAAGTCCTGCGTGAGATAAAGGATCGTTATGCCGGTGAACAGGTGAACGATATAGACGGCGTGAAAATCGATTTCGCGGAGAATTGGGTGCACCTGCGCAAGTCCAATACCGAGCCGATCATCCGCATCTATACCGAGGCACGGTCGATGGCCGAAGCCGATGCGCTGGCGCAGCGGTTCATAGCCCAGCTCCTCCACAGCATCCATTACTCGACTGGTTACTTCGGGACTGACATACCTGGTCCGGTTCAGAACATGGGAGACCGTAGTGGCTGAGACACCGCTGGCTTTTGCAATATCATATATTGTTGCCATAATACTCCTCGATGTTATGCTATGTTTTCTCTTCTCTTTTCTTTTACTCTATGACTTTCGGCTGATCTTTGTCCGACTGAACTGTTTCCTTTCTTTTAAATTATACTTTATCTTGCTCAGCTTTCAAAAGAGCGTATCTCTTACGGGATTCTTTTACATCAAAAACCGCACATACGGCTATGCCCAGAATTGCGCCGATCAAGGCGGTGATCCACCGACTGATACTAAATACGGAGCCGGCTACAACACCTAATCCTAACCCCAGCAAAAGACCGACCTTTACCAACGTGCGGGGTTTTGCTTCGCTGCACCATATTTCAGTATCGGAATCTTTATTATGCTCATGCTCTACCCAATGACCAAAGCCGCTTTTTCTTAGCAGACCGTGGAATATTTCATCTCCCTTTGCAGGGTGTGCCAGCATAATTGTTACATTTTTATTCGCAAATGCCCACCCACGCAGGGTATTCAATGCCTCAGTCATATATCCTCTTCGACGGTAGGCTGGTTTGATAAAGCCATTCAACTCCACGGCTTCTGTATCACTGGGACGGTCCAAAAAGTAAAGATATCCAACCAAATGCTTATCTTCCTTTTCTGTAATAATCCAAAGAGTATGAAATGACATATATTCAGGATCTGCCATCATCTTTTCATATTGCTCTTTTCCCAGCTTTGCCCATTCACCATATTTGGCATAATCATCTGCTACCAAGGAAAAGCTGCGGCACAATTCATTAGGGTCATTTTGCAGCAGAAGCATTTGCTCAGGAAGCAAAGGGTACAGAATCAAATTCTTGGTTTCAAGCTGCGGCTGCTTATCCTTTTTTCTCATGGAATTCCTCCGATAATTTGTTCTCCTCAAGGGGATTCTCTCTTAACTCTATTATAGTTTATCTGATAAATGAAATCAATTTATAGCGTCACTTTTTACTCTCTATACACAATGCCCAGTTTTTTGTGCGTATCTTTTTTACTTTTGCTCATGCAAATGCCAGCTAAAAATATTTGAACGCCTTAAATGCGCAATTATTAAAGTAACGATGTAAATATGCAACAAAATTATTTCCTCTTTATACCAATTCCCGTTTTGACTTGATAATAACATAAATGGTATGATGCATTTGGCTGGTGGATCTTTGGCACAGAGAGAAACAAAAGAGTGATTTAAACCAGTCAAAAATTTTTTGTAGAGATAGAAAAAGGAGGTTACTATGTATCAGCCTGAACAGCCGGTATTCGATCAAAAAATCGAATCCAACATTGAGATCACCTACGGTATTGAAGATGTTCCGAAGCCTTGGTGGAAATCTCTCTACTTTGCCGTCCAGATTACTCTGGTAGACTTTACCCCCTTCGTATGGGGCGGTATGTTTGTCTCTCTGGCGGGTTTGGATGCTGCTACCGTTCTGCCCACGATGATCAGCGCATGTTTCCTGGTAATGGGTATCTGTACCTTACTCCAGACCACCATTGGCAACCGTCTGCCCATCGTGCAGGGACCGTCGGCTTCTCTCGCTTCCTCCATGGGCAGCGTAGCTGCCACTTATGGTCTGCCTGCCGTCTGGGGCTCCGTCATCGTTGGCGGTGCACTGGAGGCTCTGCTGGGCGGTACCCGAATTATGAGTAAGATCCGCAAGTTCCTCCCCCCTGTTGTAGTTGGTTCCGTAGTAGCAGCTATCGGTTATGTAGCTGCCAGAATTGCTGTACAGTGGACATTCTCCGCACAGGATTCCAAGAGCCTTATCTTGGCGCTTATCGCCTTCCTTCTTGCTTTGGTTCTGAAGTTCCGCGGTGGTAAGGGACTGCTTTCTCAGGGCTTTATTCTCATCACTGTTGTTATCGTTGGTGTAATTGGAGCTTCCGCACTTGGCATGTTCAACTGGACTGCTGTTCATAATGCGCCTTGGTTCGCATTGCCCAAGCTGTTCCCCTTCACCAATCTGGAGGGTCAAAGCGGATCTACCATCGCTTTTGTCGGCGCTGCCATTGTTGGCGGCTTCTCCGGCTATATTGCTTCCATGTTCGAATCGGTTGGTGACTATGCCGCTACCTGCGCTGCCTGTGATGAAGTCTATCGCATTAAGCACATCGACCGCGGTATCTTTGCCGAGGGTCTTGGCTGCGTGATCTCCGCCTTCTTCGGCGGTTTGCCCTGCACCAGTTACACCCAGAACATCGGCATCATCTCCGCTACCGGTGTATGCTCTCGCCGCGTAACTCAAATTGCCGGATTTATCTTCTTGGCTTATGGCCTTTGCCCCAAGTTGGCATACATTCTTTCCGGTATCCCCCGCTCTGTTATCGGTGCTGTATTCCTTATCTCTGCTGCTACCATCATGTTCTCCGGTATTGACTCTATCATCAGTGATAAGCGTACACTGCGCAACACCTTGGTTGCCGGTACTACATTGGCTTTGGCTATTATGCTGCCTTACCATTGCGCTTCCACCTATAGCGCTTGGGCTAAGAGCCTGCCTCCTTTCCTGAACATGCTTTGCACCTCTACAGTATTTATCGCAGTAGTTGCTGGCGTAGTTCTCAACCTTATCCTCAACTATGCACTGAAGGATAAGAATGAAAAATAATTCTCCTCCCCCTCAATGTAAATCCATACAGCACAAGACCCTTCCCTTTTTGGGGAGGGTCTTGTCTCACGCAATAATACCAGATGACAGTTTTATCTGCATCACGGTTTGCAGCAAAGCGCCGGCTGCAAAAAGGACTGCCCCTACCACCCATAGCAGCGCTTGCGTGATGTTCTCACCGCCTGATAACCGTTTTAAATCGGATTGAGCGGTATTACAAAGTAGTATTATTGCTGCAAGCTGTACTGTTTTGGGGAGTATGTTACTCATCAAAATGTATGTTAGTCCTTTCCAGCCAAGCAGCATCAGAAGAAAAGTAATGATTGCGCCCTGCCCTACCCCAAACAGAATCGGAGTCGCAAGGATCAATGGATTTCCCCACAGGCATCGGGCTGCAATCAATAGATAAAGCACTATAATTGCAGCATATAGAAGCTTCTCTCGCCATAGTGTCCATAAACCGTGCTTTGGAAGGATTGCAAGCTGGTTTAACAATATTCGGAATGGAATTGACTCAGAACCGCATATCACAGCAGCCAGGCTGCCTAAAATCAATCCTATTCCAAAATATAAGAGATATTTGATGGTGGATTTGCGAGCCTGCCACAGACTCTTTATTTGCTTTCGCACCAAATGATTGCTTTTTCTTCTAACCGGCATTTATCAATCCTCCATATTTCTCTAACGATGTTTTTTGCGTGGCGTTTTTGGTTTTGAGCGGCGATTAACCGCCAGAATGCAGCCCACTGCTCCGCTTGCCAGCATCATCAGGCATTTGTACACTGCCAGCAGTCCCACCTCGTTCTCCGGCATCATCAGCAAGACCGCAAGCAGCGCCAGATACATCAGTCCGCCTGTCAATGCGCCGTTTGCCATTCCGTTCTGTCGCAGATGTCGTCCGCAGCGATAGCCTGCCAGCAGGGTTCCTGCCACAAGTGAAAGCGTAACTAACGGTGCTGTCATTCCGTTTGGAATGTCCTGAGCACTCATTATCATTGCAAAAACAGCAAGAAGCACCAGCACGGCAATAATACCTATTCCGGCGCTTATTGCAATTACTTGCAGTTGCGTTTCTCCCTTTCCTGCGTGTCCTTTTTCTCTGTTTTGGGGCATAAAAATACCTCCCATCCGGATTGACTATTCAATCCTATGATGGGAGGTATTATTTTAGAATAGATTACTTCGGCTCGGCAGTAGTGTTTTTGCCGCTGATCGCCCAACGAGCCAGACGAATCTTTGAGCGGTCACTACCTGTTTCAATAACGAGAGAATCCTCTTTCATGCTGACGATGATACCAATAATGCCGCCAATGGTGACGATTTCATCACCGACCTGCAGCTCACTGCGCATTTTGGCAGTCTCTTTATCCTTTTTCCGCTGAGGACGGATAATGAAGAACCAAAAGACAACAATGATCAACGCCATCATGATGATGGAAGACCACATGGAACCGGAACCGGCAGCAGTTTCAAGAAAAGCAAAGTTCATTTTATTATATCCTCCAAAAAAGTCTTTACAAAATATTATAGAGAGTTTTTGCTCAATTTGCAAGTAAAATCCCGATAAAATTCAGAAAAAACAATTTTTTATATCCGCATTCCCAGGCGCGGAACATACTCACGATAAAAGCTCTCATAGCGCCCCTCGTCCAAAGCCAGACGGATCTCCTCCATCAACGTATTGTAGAACCACAGGTTATGCATTACTGCCAAACGCATGCCAAGCATTTCATTGGCTCGCATCAAGTGACGCAGATAAGCACGAGTATGATGGCGGCACAGCGGACAACCGCAGCGGCTGTCTACAGGGCGATCATCGGTCATGTATTTTGCGTTCTGGATATTGATGATACCGTCCCATGTGAAGAGATGACCGTGTCGGGCATTACGGCTGGGCATTACACAGTCAAATAAGTCTACTCCACGATGCACGGCTTCCAAAATGTTGACAGGCGTACCGACTCCCATCAGGTATCTGATTTTATCTTTAGGAGCAAAGGGCTCTACTGCTTCAATGATGCGGTACATTTCTTCTGCGGTCTCCCCTACTGCCAGTCCGCCAATGGCATAGCCGTCCAACCCCATTGTCGCAATATCCTTCATATGCTGTACACGGATATCCTCATAGGTGCCGCCCTGATTGATGCCGAACAGCAATTGATGCGGATTGACGGTATCATCTAAAGAATTCAAACGGTTCATTTCCTTTTGGCAGCGTTCCAGCCAGCGGGTGGTTCGCGCTACCGACTTTTGAACATAGTCGCGTGGAGAAGGGTTTTCGATGCATTCATCAAACGCCATGGCAATGGTTGAGCCAAGGTGGGATTGAATCTGCATGCTTTCCTCCGGTCCCATAAAAATCCGATGGCCATCGATATGTGAGGCGAAGGTTACACCTTTTTCTTCGATATGACGCAGCGAAGAAAGTGAAAACACTTGGAACCCGCCGCTGTCGGTCAAAATGGGACCTTGCCAACCGGTGAACTTGTGAAGTCCACCTAACTGACGCACGACATTATCACCGGGGCGCAGGTGCAGGTGATAAGTATTGCACAGCATTACCTGACATTTCAGGTCTTTCAGATCAAAGGCGGAAATGCCCCCCTTAATGGCAGCAGCGGTTGCTACATTCATAAAAGCAGGCGTCTGCACCGTGCCATGCACCGTGGCAAATTCCGCCCGTCGGGCAGCTCCTTCAGTTTTAATCAGTTGATACATAATTATTTCCTTCCCTGTAATGTGACAACAACTATTTCTGGGGTATTGAAAAGGCGCAAGCCCATATGACCACGCCCCAAACCTCGACTTAAAATCATCGTTTTATCATGGATTTGATAGCTTCCTCCGTCATATTCAGGGAATAGAATAGTCTCCGGAGAAAGCAATCCGCCGATCAGCGGCAGCCGGATCATTCCGCCGTGAATATGACCGCTGAAAATGAGATCTGCGCCCCATTCGGTATAGGTGGGAAAATAATTCGGGTTATGCGCCAGCAGAATATTATACCCCTCTGGGGCATCACCCAAAATAGTATAGACCGTTTCCGGTGTCACAGGGCGGTAATGGGCAGCATACTGATGATAATAGTCCAGCTTGTACCATAGCCCTATGAGATTAACGGTATCACCATTCGGGGCGGAAAGTGAAACGGTTTCATTGTCAAGCAACTGCACACCTGCTTCAACCAGTTCCGTCCGGAAATTTTCCCACACGGCAGAATCCAGCCCTTCCTCATGGTTTCCACGGATATAGTAAACCGGATATTCCCCCGCCAATGATCGGCAGAGCGCCAGTGTCACAGAAAAATCTTCGTCAAAACGGCTTACCATATCGCCGGTCATGACAATAATATTAGGATTCTCTCTTTTGATTTTCTCTATCAGACGAGCGTTTCCCTTCCCAAAGGAAACACTGTGCAGATCGGAAAGCTGTACGATCCGATAGCCTTCAAACCCTGCGGGCAATCCTTTCCCGCCGACCGTATATCTAACTATTTTCAAGCCGAAATTGCTTTGCCATACCGAAAAGCACAGCAGTATAAATAATAGAATGATTAATAATAAGAGCATACCATGTTTTTTCACTCATTCTCTCCTGTGGGGTTATCCTTCCGGGTATCATCGGTGATGAACATGGCATCGCCGAAGGAGAAGAAACGATAGCGCTCCTTCACCGCCTCATGGTAGGCATTCATAATGTGGTCATACCCGGCAAAGGCAGACACCAGCATAATAAGGGTGCTTTCCGGCAAGTGAAAATTGGTGATGAGAGCATCGATGCACTTCCACTCGTAGCCGGGATAGATAAATATTTCAGTATTATCACTGCACTCGTGCAGCCCTTCGCCGGGAATATAGGCAGACTCCAGCGTACGACAGCTTGTTGTCCCTACTGCAATAACCCGATGGCCTGTGCGTTTCGCTTCATTGATAAGATCCGCCGCTTCCTGTGATACCCAGTAGTGCTCTGAATGCATATGGTGCTGTGTAACATCGTCTACCTTTACAGGTCGGAATGTCCCCAGACCCACATGAAGTGTTAAGTAAGCAATCTTTACACCCTTATCCTGTATCTTTTTCAGAAGTTCCTCGGTAAAATGCAGCCCTGCAGTGGGTGCGGCAGCGCTGCCCAGCACCTTATTGTAGACAGTCTGGTAGCGTTCCCCATCTTCTAACTGTTCTGTTATATAAGGAGGCAATGGCATACGCCCAACCTCGTCCAAAACAGCAAAGATATTATTTCCTTTGTATTCAAACTTTACTCGACGGTTGCCGCCTTCTAAAATTTCTATTACCTCTGCGTGCAGAAGCCCCTCACCGAAAACAAATCTTGCCCCCGGTTTTGCTCGCTTGCCGGGGCGCACCATCGTTTCCCATTCATCATTTCCAAGCTGCTTCAAAAGCAGAAACTCAATGGCGCCATCTGTTCCCTCTTTTTTTCCAATGAGCCTGGAAGGCATAACGCGGCTGTTATTGACTGCCAGCACATCGCCAGAGTGCAGATAGTCCAGTATGTCGGTAAAAACCTTATGCTCAATCTCTCCGGTCTTTTTATTCAATACCATTAGGCGGCTGCTGTCCCGGCGCTCCAGCGGTGTCTGGGCAATCAGCTCCTGCGGTAGGTCATAATAGTAGTCAGAGGTCTTGGTCATCAATCGGTCTTGCATCATATCACCTTACCTTCGTTTGACAAGGACACACACGCTTTTCGACGGTGCAAATCAACGCTGACTGCGTCATAGAACCTTGAAATA
>USBC01000078.1 GCA_900552845.1 uncultured Oscillospiraceae bacterium
AAGTCATAGAACGGGTCGCGGTGCGCGGGTGCGGGAACCCGATTTGCCCCGCCGCAGGCGGAGACGGGAACGGAAATTTGCGAAAAACAGAGGAACTTGAGGGAGGATATTATGGCAAAGAAAAGCGGGCTGGGGAAGGGCCTGGACGCCCTGTTTTTGGATAACGAAACGGCGGAGAACAGCAGTTTGATGAACCTGCGCATTTCCGATATCGAGCCGAATAAGGAGCAGCCGCGCAAGGCATTTGAGCAGGGTGCATTGGAGGAGCTGGCAAATTCCATTCGGGAGCACGGTATCTTGCAGCCGGTGGTGGTGCGCGCCATGCCTGCCGGCGTTTACCAGATCATTGCCGGTGAGCGGCGGTGGCGTGCCAGCCGTATGGCGGGGCTTGCCGAAATTCCGGCGATTGTGATCGAGGCGGACGACGACAAGGTGCGGGAGCTGGCGCTGATCGAGAATTTGCAGCGGCAGGATCTGACCCCGCTGGAGGAGGCGGAGGGCTATCGCAGTCTGATGGAGCACAGCGGCATGACGCAGGAGGAGATTGCGGCGCGGCTGGGGAAATCCCGTCCGGTGGTGGCAAACTCCCTGCGGCTTTTGAATCTGCCCGCCGGTGTAAAAAAACTACTGGACGAGGGCAGACTGAGCGCCGGTCACGCCCGGCTGCTGGCAAGTCTGCCGGAGAATGAGGCACTGGAAAAGGCGAATGAGGTGATCCGGCGGGGCATGAATGTGCGCGACCTGGAGGCACACCTGAAGAAAGAGCGCACAGCGGCGCGGAAGGCGGCGGAGCGCCGCGCGAACCCTGCTGCGGACGAGCTGTGGGGTGACAAGGAGCTGCGGGAGATGCAGCTTGCCCTGCAGGAGGAGCTGGGACGCCGTGTGACCATTAACCGGCGCGGTATAGGCGGTATTCTGACCATTGAGTACAGCGACCGCGATGATCTGACTGATCTGGTGGATAAGCTGCTGGACGCCCATCCACCCGCGTCAAAACGGGCCGGCCCGGCGCCCCGCCCGCGGGGGGTCCGGCCCCCGCGGCACCGGGGGGCGCCCCGGCCGAGCCCGCCTCCGGCGGGCTGCCCTGCGGGCGAAACGGGCGGTTTGCACCTGCCGGGGGAGCGGATAGGCGCCGTACAGATGAAAAACCTGTACCGAAGCGGAAAAAGCTGCCGAATACCGCTTGCCAAGCGGGAACAGAATGGCTATAATAAACGGATAGAAACACACAGAAAGAAGGAAGATTCTGATGCTGGATATTAAAGTGATAAGACAGGACCCTGAGCGGGTAAAGGCTGCCATGAAGAGCCGCAACAAAGATATGGACAAGGAAATTGACGAAATCCTTGAAATAGATGCAGAGCGGCGTGCGATCAATGTGGCAGTGGATAACATGAAGGCGGAGCAGAATCGTGCGTCTAAGCTGATCCCGCAGTATAAGAAAGAGGGCAAGGACGTTGCCCCGATTCTGGCGGAGATGAAGGAGCTTTCCGACAAGATTGCCGAGGACGGCGCCAAGCTGGCGGCACTGGAGGAAAGACAGGATATGATTATCCACGCGATCCCCAATATCCCCCACGAAAGCGTGCCGCTGGGTGAGGACGATCAGGAAAATGTGGAGCTGCGCCGCTGGGGAGAGCCGACCCATTTTGACTATGAGCCGCTGCCCCACTGGGATCTGGGCGCCGATCTTGGTATTCTGGATCCGGAGACTGCCGCCAAGGTGACAGGGAAACGATTCCACTTCTACCGCGGGCTGGGCTGCCGCTTGGAGCGCAGCATCATCGCATTCTTTATGGATACCCACAGTGCCCACGGCTATACCGAGATTTTCCCGCCCTTTATTGCCAACAAGGACAGCATGACCGGCACCGGACAACTGCCCAAGTTTGCGGAGGATATGTACAAGCTGGAGGGACTGGATTATTATCTGATCCCAACTGCCGAAGTGCCCGTGACCAATATGTACCGCGGCGATATTCTGGACGGCAGCAAGCTGCCGATGAGCTTCTGCGCCTATTCCGCCTGCTTCCGCGGCGAAGCGGGCAGCGCAGGTCGGGACACCCGTGGTCTGATCCGGCAGCACGAGTTCAATAAGGTAGAACTGGTGAAATTTACCAAACCCGAGGAAAGCTATGCCGAGCTGGAGAAGTTGACCCATGACGCAGAGCGGGTTCTGCAGCTTTTGGGACTGCCCTACCGTGTGGTGGTGCTTTCCACCGGCGATCTGGGCTTTTCCAGTGCCAAGACCTATGACATTGAGGTATGGATGCCGAGCTACGGCCGGTATGTAGAGATCTCCTCCTGCAGCGACTTTGAGGACTTCCAGGCGCGCCGTGCCTCCATTCGCTACAAGGAGACACCCAAGGACAAAGCAAAGCTGGTGCACACCTTGAACGGCAGCGGTGTAGCGGTAGGACGTACCGTGGCGGCGATCATGGAGAACTATCAAAATCCGGACGGCAGCATTACCGTGCCGGAGGTGCTGCGCCCCTACATGGGCTGCGACCGCATCACCAAGCAGGATACGGGCATGCTGTAAAAAGGAAAAGAATACGGAGCAGCCGGTGAGAAGCCGGCTGTTTCTTTTTGGGGTAGGGAGAGTGTAAAAATTTTCGGTCAAGCCTTTTTCAAAAGGCTTGCGGTTTCCAAAGGCAGAGCCTTGGTCGCCCATCGCAATGGGCGAAATCTCCTTTTCCGGAGGGCGCTCCGAAAGGAGTTGAATTTGCAAAATGATCCGGCGGATCGTTTTGCAAAGAGGGGGAACCCTGCAAGAGAGGGTTCCCCCTTACCTGCGGATTTTGCTGACTATCCTTTCACCGAGCAGGTGAAAACGGCTTATTTAGACTTAGTTTCATCTCGCCTATCGGCGTCGCAAAGCCTTACAAAAGGTTCTAATTTGTACGCCTATCCGGCGGGGACTTCCTTTTGCTCGTGCAAAAGGAAGCAAAACACGCTTGGGGGAACCCCAAGACCCCACGCACCGGAACGCCCGCTCGGAACGGCTGCGCCGTCCCGAAGCGTGGGCTAAACGGTGCTTATAAGGTGTCGCAGACGCATCTGCCCCCTTCCCCTCCCCTCCCCGAAGCGTGGGAGGGGGTTCCTGTCCCAATTCCTGCTTGTCTTGGTTCAGCGCTTGGCAAGTGCCGACTGCGATGCCCATTCCTCGGCAAAACCGGCGCCCGCACCCGCGCACCGCGACCCGTTCCCCTACAATCTGCATCGTAGTCTAAAGGTCTGAGCTGTAAAATCCCGTCATTGTTTCACGTGAAACATTTTTATCTCCGGTTGCGCTCGATCAACTCCTCCGCCACCCGCTGATATGCCAGTGCGCCGCGGTTTGCCTTATCATAGTAGCAGATCGGCTCGCCATAGCTCGGCGCCTCCGAGATACGCACGCTGCGCGGCACGGTGGAGCGGAACACCTTGTCCGCAAAGTATTTTTTGATCTCCCCCACCACCTGATTGGTCAGGTTCAGCCGGCTGTCGTACATCGTCAGCAGCACACCCTCCACCGCAATGGAGCTGTTGTACAGCCGCTTGACGGTACGCACCGTCTGCATCAACTGGGTCAGCCCCTCCAGCGCATAGTATTCGCACTGAATGGGAATTAAAACCGAGTCGCTTGCCGTCAGCGCATTTACGGTGATCAGCCCCAGTGAGGGCGGACAGTCAATAAAAATGTAATCGTAGTCGTCCTTTACCCGCAGCAGCGCTGCCCGCAGGCTCTTCGCCCTGTTTTCCTTTTCCACCAGTTCTATCTCGGCGCCTGCCAGATCTATATTGCTGGGCAGCACCCAAAGTCCCCGGAACCGGGTGGGCAGAATGGCGGCGGCGGCGCCGCTCTCCTCCATCAGCACATGGTAGCTGGAGGTTTTCACCTCACGCTTGTTGATCCCCACCCCGCTGGTGGCATTGCCTTGCGGGTCAAGATCCGCCAGCAGCACGCGGCAGCCCAGTTGCCCCAGTGCCGCCGATAGATTGACCGCCGTGGTGGTTTTGCCCACGCCGCCCTTTTGGTTGATGATCGCAATGATTTTACCCATTCCCGTGCCTCCTTCGGTCGATTGAACCCATTATAGCACACCGCAAAACGCTTTGAAAACCCTTTCCCCTGCAAAAAATGTTTCACGTGAAACATTTTTCCCGTTTTATACCTGCAATCGTCCGACGGATTGCGGCGGCATTTGGGCGGTTTCCCGCCGGTTCGGTCGGTCGGATTGTCGCAGACGGGCGGTTTGGCGGGAGGATAGCCCCTTTAAGGCGAACGGTTTTGCTGGACAGGCATGCCGGCTGCGCTATAATGAAAAGCAGGGAGGTGAGTGAAATGGCGCTTTTGAACCGGGAAAAACAGATGACGGTGCGGCAGCTCCCCATCGGGGAGATCTGCCCCGGTCCTCACCAGACCCGCCGGGATTTTCACGAGGAGGAGCTGACGGCGCTGGCGCAAAGCATTGACCGCAGCGGGCTGCTGAATCCCATTTCGGTGCGGGAGCTGCCGCAGGGCGGCTATTGCCTGATTGCCGGCGAACGACGCTGGCGTGCCTGCCGGCTGCTTGGCTGGAGCCGGATTCCGGCGCTGGTGTGGGAAAAGGACGAGCCGGACGCCGCCGTTTTGACGCTGGCGGAAAACCTGCACCGCAGCGACCTGCATTACCTGGAGGAAGCCGAGGGGATCCTGCAGCTGATCTCCCGTTGCGGCATGACCCAGAATGATGCCGCCGCTTTGCTGGCGATCAGCCCCTCGGCGCTGTGCAATAAGCTGCGGCTGCTGCGCCTTTCGCCGGCGGTGCAGCAGGCTGTTGCCGAAAGCCGCCTGCCGGAGCGGCTGGCAAGAGGGCTGCTTACCCTGCCCGATGAGGATCTGCAGCTTCGCGCTGTCCGGCATCTTTCCGAAAGCGGCTTGAACGTTCGGCAGGGCGAGGAATACCTTGCGCAGCTTTTGCGCCGCGGGCAGCACCCGCCCTACCGGGGACTTTTGCGGGACTACCGCATTCTGTTTTCCACGGTCGACCGTGCCGTGGAGGAAATCCGGCGGTTTGGCGTGGCAGTGACCACCCGCCGCAAGGAGGAGGAGGACTGCATCAGCTACACGATCCGCATTCCCAAATCTGCCAAAAAGCAGCCGGACGAGACCGACCAGCTTTCCCTTTACGCTTGTTCCTCTCATTGAGAGAACAAATAGATACCCTTCCCAACTGATCAAGGAAAGGCGCCTGCGCGATGTGTCGCAGGCGCCTTTCCCGTTCTTTCCCACACCAAAATGTTTCACGTGAAACATTTTGCAAAAAGCAAAGCCCCCGCAAGGGGGCTGAGCGTCTGAATCATTTTCAGGTCAAGGGCTTCTTTTTCATCAGTGCGGCGGTGCGGGGATAGACGGGCGGGGTGGGCTTTTCCTTGCGGATCACGATCAGAACGCGGGCGTCTCCGCAGGGGAGCGCATAACGGTGAACCGCCTCTACCCTGCCGCCCAGCTTGGTGACGGCACCTGCGGCAGCGGCAAGCTCCTCCTCGCCGGCAGCGCCCTTAAGGGCAAGGAACTGCCCGCCTACCCGAACCAGCGGCAGGCAGTACTCCGCCAGCGCATTGAGGTTGGCGACGGCACGGGCGGTGGCAACATTGTACCGTTCCCGATATTTTTTATCCTGTCCGGCGTCCTCGGCACGGGCGTGCAGCACAGCGGCATTCACCTGCAGCTTTTCGGTAAGCTGCTGCAGAAAGGTAAGCCGCTTTTGCAGGCTGTCCAAAAAGGTCACCTGCAGATCGGGGCGCACCAGCGCCATCGGCAAGCCGGGAAAGCCCGCGCCGCTGCCGACATCGACAAGCGCAGCGCCCTGCGGCAGCTCCGCCATGGTAAGAGGCAGCAGACTATCGGCAAAATGCTTTTCCGCCACTCCCTCATCATCGGTAATGGCGGTCAGGTTCATGCGGCAGTTCCACTCCTGCAGCTCGGCGCAGTACCGAGCAAAACGGTCGTACTCCTCCGCAGCGGCGGGCAGGGCGATCTGCTGCATCAGTTGGGCAAAGGCGGCTTGAGAGATCATGGGCGGGCTCCTTTGAATTTGATGGGTGGGAAAAATGTTTCACGTGAAACAATTACAGATTTTGGGGTCATTCAGGTGGGTGCGCCCCCTCCCCTTTGGGGAGGGGGTTGGGGGTGGGGCGGGTCGCGGTGCGCGGGTGCGGGAACCCGATTTGCCCCGCCGCAGGCGGAAACTCCTTGGCAGGGATTACTGCCGGCGCAGAAGAATGACAAGGACGCTGATATCGGCGGGGGAAACACCGCTGATGCGGCTTGCCTGACCGATATTGGCGGGGCGGATCCGGCAGAGCTTCTCCACAGCCTCCAGCCGCAAGCCGCGCTGGGCTGCATAATCAAAGTCCTCCGGAATCGGCATTTCCTCCAGACGGCGCATTTCCCTGACCTGCGCCTCCTGCTTTTTGAGATACCCCTCATACTTCAGCTCGATCTCCGCCTGCTCCGCAGCGTGGGGGTGTAGGGCGGGACGGTCGGGATCGAAGGGAGAAAGGGCGGCATAGCTGACCTGCGGACGGCGCAGCAGCTCCGCAGCCCGTACCGGCTGGGCGATTGGGGTACTGCCGACCTGCTCCAAATAGCGATTCAGTTCCGCCGTCGGAGGAATGGATAACTTTTCCAAGCGCTTCTTCTCCTGCTCCTTTTGCTCCTGCTGCGCAAGAAACTGCTGCCAGCGCTCCTCCGAAATCAAGCCGAGGGCATAGCCCTGCGGCATCAGACGGGCGTCAGCGTTATCCTGCCGAAGTAAAAGACGGTACTCGCTGCGGCTGGTCATCATGCGGTAGGGGTCCATGCAGCCCTTGGTAACAAGGTCATCGATCAGGGTGCCGATATAGGAGGTGGAACGGTCGGTGAGAAACGGCGGCTTGCCCTGCAATTTGAGGGCGGCATTGACGCCGGCAACAAAGCCCTGCACCGCCGCCTCCTCGTACCCGCTGGTGCCATTGAACTGACCGGCGCCGTAGAGGTGGGGCAGCTCCTTGAATTCCAGTGTGCTGCGAAGCACGGTAGGGTCGATGCAGTCGTACTCGATGGCATAGGCGGTACGCATCAGCTCGACCTGTTCCAATCCGCCGATGGTGTGATAAAAGGCGGTCTGTACCTCCTCCGGCAAGGAACTGGATAATCCTGACAGATACATTTCACGGGTGTTCTCCCCCATCGGCTCCAAAAAGAACTGGTGGCGCTTTTTTTCTGCGAAGCGCATAACCTTATCCTCGATGCTGGGGCAGTAGCGGGGACCGATGCCCTCGATGGCGCCGCCGTACAGCGGACTGCGCCCGATATTCTGCCGGATCACCTCGTGGGTCTGCTCGTTGGTGTAGCCGATGTAACAGGGCAGCTTGTTTTTCAGGGTTTTGGGATCAGTAGCAAAGGAAGCGGCAACAGGCGGCTCATCGCCGTACTGCTCCTCCAGCCGGCTGAAATCGACGGTGGCGCCGTGAACGCGGGCGGGGGTGCCGGTCTTGAACCGGCGGAGCGGAATGCCCAGCATGCGCAGGCTTTCGCTGAGGTAGGCGGCGGGGTGCATGCCGTCCGGTCCCGATTCTTCGGAATACTCGCCGACGAAAATTTTGCCCTTTAAGAAGGTGCCGGTGGCAAGGATCACGGCCTTGACCGAATAGACGCCGCCCATAGCGGTAGTAACCGAAACAATCTCCCCTGCCTCATCGGTATCGACCGAGACGATCTCCGCCTGCCGCACCGAGAGGTTCGGCTGATTTTCCAGCGCAGCTTTCATATAGATATGGTACTGCTTGCGGTCGCACTGCAGGCGCAGGCTGTGGACAGCGGGGCCCTTGCCGAGATTGAGCATCCGGCTTTGCAGCATGGTGGCGTCTGCCGCCTTTGCCATTTCGCCGCCGAGGGCGTCTAATTCCCGAACCAGATGCCCCTTGGCGGTGCCGCCGATGCTGGGATTACAGGGCATATTGCCGATGGCATCAAGAGAGATGGTGAAGATGACGGTGCGGCAGCCGAGGCGTGCGGCGGCAAGCGCCGCTTCGATGCCGGCGTGACCGGCGCCGATGACGGCGATATCGTAGCTGCCGGCGGGGTAGGGTTTCATCATGGGGGTGTACCTTCTTTACTATGAATCAGTAGGATATATTTTGCGCGGTGTGGCTCGCGGTGAGAGGGTGCG
>USBC01000079.1 GCA_900552845.1 uncultured Oscillospiraceae bacterium
GGCAATTTTATCGGCATAGCGCACCACTCTGCCCTCCTGCGTCCGGCTCCATGCCTGACCGTCGCTGTGCGCCAGAATGCCCTCTCTCACCTCACCGGTAAGGTTAAGACCTCTGCCGTCCCGTTCCAGCTTGGTCACCACCCGTATGCTCTGGGCAGCGTGGTGAAATTCAGGGTCGAAAACGTCCTGCAGAGCGTATTCTCCGGCATGGCCGAAGGGGGTGTGCCCCAGATCATGCCCCAGCGCAATGGCCTCGGTCAAATCCTCATTGAGGCGCAGCGCACGGCTCAGAGTACGGGCGATCTGGCTGACCTCCAGCGTGTGGGTCAGCCGGGTGCGGTAATGATCGCCCTCCGGCGAAAGAAAGACCTGTGTTTTGTGGGTCAGACGGCGGAAGGCATTGCAGTGCAGAATACGGTCTCGATCCCGCTGGAACGGGGTGCGCATGGGGCACTCCTCCTCGGGGCGCTCTCTGCCGCAGCTTTCATCGGCAAAGGCGGCACGGGGCGAAAGGATCTCGTGCTCCAGCGTCTCCTGCTGCTCTCGAATGGTCATGCTGTCTCTCCTTTTTGTGCTGTCCGGCAAAGCGGGACTTTATGGGGGTGCGGCGCTTTCGGCATAGCCGAAGGGCACACAACCTCCTCTACTTAGTTAATACGCAATCCGGTCGGCAAATTCCTGCCCATCCGGACAAATTATTTGAAAAAAATTTGTGGTCGGGGTCGCTGCAGGGGGATTTTTCGATTTTTCCTCGCGCAGGACGCAGGCACACGCCGGCACACGCAGCACGAGCGCGCCTGCGCGCATATACACGCAAAAACACAAAAATGTTTCACGGAATGTTTCACGGAAACATTTTGGCGGGGGTGGAAGAAGCTGGCGTGTGGGGAGGTCCGCAGGGCAGCCTGCCGCTGGCAGGCTCGGCGGTCCCCGACAGGTCACAAGACCCGTTGGGGAGAGGAGGAGCGGCGGAGCGTTGGAGGGGCGACCCGACGGGAGCGAAGCCCGCGACAACGAGCGGGTTTATTTCCGGCTTGCAGGTACTTTCCGAGGACAGGCTTTAGCGTCAGCCCAACTCCGATTTATGCTGCTCGCAGAATGCCTCGTACCACTTGAGCTGATCCCGCAGCAAACGGGGGGTATCCAGCGAATAGGGACAGTGGGCGACACAGCGGCGGCAGTTGACGCAGTCCTCGATTTTGTGCATCTTTGCCTGCCACTCGGCGGTGATGTAGGGCTTATAGGGGGAGCGGGTCATCAAGAGCGACATACGGGCGGCATTGGGGATCTCGATGCCCATGGGACAGGGCATACAATAGCCGCAGCTTCGGCAGAAATCCCCGCCGAGAGACGCTTTTTCCTCTGCTGCCAGGTGCTGCATCTCCTCGTCCCAGCGGGGCGGAGCGTTTTCCAGCGAGAGCCACTGCCGCAGCTCCTCCATGCGCTGAATGCCGTAGATGGGCACCACCTGCGGGTACTGCCGCAGGAACGCAAAGGTCACATCGGGGCGGCGGATCAATCCGCCTGCCATTGCTTTCATCGCAATAAAGCCGATATCCAGCGCTGCAGCGCGCTGCACCAGCTTTATTTCCCGCTCATCAGCCAGCACCGAGAACGGGTATTGCAGCGTATCGTAAAGTCCGCTTTCCAGCGCCTCCTCCGCCACGGTGATTCGGTGGGCGGTAATGGCGATGTGGCGTATAACGCCCTCCCTTTTCTTTTGCAGGATCCAGTCATAGATCCCGTCCTCCTCATCGGGTCGGTAAACCTTGGGGGCGCAGTGAAGCTGGTAAATATCAATATAATCGGTTTTGAGCATTTTAAGGCTCTGCTCCAGCCGCTGCTGCATCAGCTCCGGTGCGGCGGGAGCCGTCTTGGTGGCGATGATGATGTTTTTTCGGACATCGCCCAGTGCCCTGCCGAGCTTGTACTCGCTGTCGGTGTAGGCATTGGCGGTATCGTAGAAATTGATTCCCGCCTCATAAGCGGCGCGGAGAATAGCGGTGGACTGCTCCTCCGGGATCCGCTGAATGGGCAGCGCGCCGAAGGACGTACGGCTGACGGAAAGACCGGTTCGACCGAGACGGGTGTACTCCATGGGAAACCTCCTTTTGATTCTTACGGAAACGACAGGTGCTTTTCGGGGTCATTCTGCGGGAAATGGATAATACTTTTCTTCCAGAACAGTAGGGACAAGGGTGCCGGCGCTTTGCTCCTCCAGTGCCTTGGCAAAGGAGGTCATGCGCTCCTGCCGCAGCATGAAGCGCAGGGTAATATCGCCCTCAAAAACAGTATCCAGCAGCACGGCGCCGTACTGCGGCAAAAGATTTTGCAGCTTGCCGTAAAAGCCGTAATCGGCAGTAAGGGCACATTCTGCAGCAGGGTACATTGACAGCAGCTCAGCGGCGGCGACCGCTATTTTGCAGCCCTGCGTATAGGCGCGCACCAGCCCGCCCGTCCCCAGCAATATCCCACCGAAATAGCGGGTGACGACCACGCAGACATCGGTCAGTTCCTCCCGCTGGAGCACCTCTAAAATGGGGCGTCCGGCGGTGCCCGACGGCTCGCCGTCATCGGAGAAGCGGGCAAGATTATTCTGCCGCAGACGGTAGGCGTAGCAGTTGTGGCGTGCCTCTCTGTGGCGGGTGCGGATCTCCTCGATAAAGGAGGCTGCCTCCTGCTCGGTGGAGACGGGAGCGATATAGCCGATAAAACGGCTTTTTTTCTCTGTGAACTCATCTTCGGCAGGGGCTGCAACGGTGCGGTAGGGGGACGGAAGCATGGAAAGACCTCCTTTTGGGGAAAATGGCTTGGCTTCGACAACCTCTCAGTCAGCCATACGGCTGACAGCTCTCCTTAACAGGGGAGCCTTTTGGGGTTTCTGCGTCCTTTGTAGCAAAAATAAGGCGGTACCGCATGGCACCGCCTTATACTTTTGCAGATTATTTGCCCAGATTGAAGCGCTTGTTGAAACGATCAACACGCCCGCCGGTATCTACCAGCTTCTGCTTACCGGTAAAGAACGGGTGGCACTTGGAGCAGATTTCTACGCGAATCTCGGGGACGGTGGAGATGGTCTCCAGCGTATTACCGCAGGCGCAGCGAATCACAGCAGGGCCATACTTGGGATGGATACCTTTTTTCATGCGATTTCACCTCTTTCGAATTCCTGGCGCCAATGTTAGCTTGCATTGGCTGAACCGTACTGAAACAGTTTAACACACCGTGCGGCAAAAAGCAAGAAAAATATGCAGAAACTTTTGGAAACTCCGGCATTCCCGATATAGCAGCAAACCGCACCGGTGAAGCGGCGCAGCAGAAATGTAGGAAAGTGGGAAAGCGGCGCACCCACCCGCCCGCAGGGCGCGTCCGCGGGCGAAGCCCGCGGGGGCGGGGCGAAGCCCCGCCCGGCTGCGCCGTAGCTGCCGCCCTGCTGCGGCTATCGGAACAGAAATGTCGTATCGGCGGCAAGGGAGTGGCGGCGATGCTCCTGCTGCCCCACCACGGTTGCAGGGCTTTCGGTGCCGGTGCGCAGAACGGAAAGCGGGACGCGGTAGCGTCGGGCAAGGAAAACGCTGCGGGGGTGCAGCACCTGGGCTCCGTTTTCCGCCATTGCCAGCATCTCATCATAGGAGATGAATTCATGGCGACGGCTTTCGGGGAATTGCCGGGGGTCACGTTCATATACGCCGTCCACGTCGGTGCAGATACGACAGCCGCAGGCATCAAAGGCAGCGGCAAGCGCCACGGCGGTGGTATCGCTGCCGCCCCGCCCCAATGTGGTAATGTCGCCGCATCGGTCAATCCCCTGAAAGCCCGCTACAACGACAATCTTTCCGTCCTCCAGTTCCCGCAGAATCCGGCGGCGGTGCAGTGCGGTGATTTCGGCGGCGCCGTGGTTGCCATCGGTATGAAGCCCCGCCTGACTGCCGGTAAGGGAAACAGCGGATAGCTTCATTTCCTGCAGAGTGATTGCCAAAAGTGCAGCGGAGGTCTGTTCGCCGGTGGCAAGCAGCTGGTCGGTTTCTCGGCAGGAGGGGTGCGGCGTCAGCGCAGAGGCGCTTTGCAGCAGCCGATCGGTGGTGCTGCCCTGTGCGGAGACCACCGCGATGATATGGTATCCGGCTGCGGCGGCAGCCGCCAGTTGCCCGGCGGCGCGGGACAGTCCGGCAGGGTCGGCAACGGATGAGCCGCCAAATTTATAGACAATGATGTACATAGGGTCGCCCCTTTCCAAAAAGGGATAGTGTTCGGAGGCATTGCCTCTGTCCCCACCCTATGCGAAACGGCTTATCCGTGACCCTGCGCAGCCGGAAGCAGGTACGGGCGTTTGAGGCTTACCCATCCCCCTGCAGGTAGCCGCCCTGCCGCAGATGCAGCAGCAGTGTCGTGCCCAGCGGCGCAAGCAGCAGCCCCCAAAAGCCAAAGATCTTCAGCCCGGCATACATGGCGGTCAAGGTAGCAAGGGGGTGCAATCCGATCCTGCCGCCGACGACCCGCGGCTCCAGCCACATATGCACTACCGAAACCACGGCATACAGAAGCAGTAAGCCTGCACCCAGTGCCGTCTGATGGCTGAACAATAAATGATAGGCGCCCCACGGGATCAGAAACAGACCGCTGCCGATAAATGGGAGGATATCCAGCAACGCAATTACAAAGGCGATGGCGGCAAAATACGGCACCCGCAGCAGCCACAGTCCCAGTGCGATTTCACCGAAGGTGATAAACATAATGCAGAGGTATGCAAACAGCACCTTTTGCACTGCGCCCAGCATAAAGCGTTTGGATTCCACGATGGGGCGCAGCAGTCTGCCCGGCAGCGAACGCACCACAAGACCCGTAATAACAGCGTAATCCTGCAGGAAAAAGATGGTGGAGAGCACCGTAAAGGTTAAGGTAAGCAGAATAGACGGCAGGGAGGAGGCAAGCCCGCCCAACCATGTCACCACCCTGCGGGAAAGCGAGGTAACTGCGTTCTGCAAAAGCACATCCGCCGAAATGCCCCAGCCGCCTGCCGCCCTGCCCTGCCGCAGACTTTGCAACCGTTCCTGCAGCGTTTCGATGAGGGGGAGGACTGTCTGCCGATAGAATAGCGGGAGCTGCGGCAGTAATGCACTGCTCTGCCGCACTACCAGTCCGCCGATGCCCAACAGCAGCAGCCCCAACACCGTAAGCGCTGCCACCGCCACCAGCACGGCGCAGGGGCGGTAGCGCCATCCCAGCCTTCGGCACAGTCCGGTGGCGGCAGGGTGCAGAGCGGCTGCCAGCAGTGCCCCAAGCACCAGCGGCAGAAAGCAGGGCAGAGCGTATCTCAAGCCCAGATAGCACAGCCCGACCAGCACGCACCAGAAGATCACATTCTGTAAAAAGGCCCGTTTGACCGGAGACATAGCAGCTCCCTCCTTCCGCTTTCTCTCTACGGTACAGTGTACCCGCTGTGCGGGCAAGATAGTCCCGCCGTGCGAAGAATTTAAGAAAAAGGGGCAGGTGCCCGCAGGGCAAACCGTCCAAGGGACGGTTTTTGTGGGGGCGGCGCAAGCCGCTCCCACAGCCCCGCCGGAGGCGGGGCGCCCTGCGGGCGGTGCTTTTCCCCTGCACCCTCTCTAAAAAAAAGACCCCCGCAGAAGCAAAGCGCTCCTACAGGGGTGGCGTTCCATCAAAAAATCATCGGGTAGAAAGAATATCGACCTGCGTAACACCGGAAAGGGAAAGCAGATTTTGCCGAAGCTGCTCAATGTCCATCGGCAGGGGCAGCCGCGCTGAGACCGAAACTGCCGCCACACCGTCCACCGGTATGTTCTGGTTGACCGTCAGGATATTTCCCTGCTGCTCCGAAAGACTGTTGAGAAGCCCCGAAAGCACGCCCGGACGATCTTCCAGCCGTGCGGAAAGGGTAATGACCTTATCGTCCAGTGCCTCATTATGTACAAAGACGCAGTCCTTGTACTTGTACAGCGCACTGCGGGAGATTCCGGCTGCTTTTGCCGCCTCCGAAAGGCTGCGTACCTGCCCGATTGCCAGCATTCGCTTCGCCTCTACCACACGCAGAAATACCTCCGGCAAAACAGCGCTGTCCACCAGCAGGAGACGGGAGCCTTCCCGGCGAGCCGGCTGCTGCAAATTAACCATAAGTTCTTCCTCCGTGCGTACAGTTGTATTCATTCTACGGACATTTTACCATGCCGCCGCCGAAAATGCAAGGCAGATTTCTCTCCGGCATCAGTGCAAAATCGCCCGCAGGGCAAACTGTCCTGTGGACAGTTTAGGGGGCGGTCACAGACCGCCCCCTGCCCCGCCGCAGGCGGGGCGCCCTGCGGGCGTACTTTCCCGAAAGCCCCGTCTCTATCCATCTGCCTGTCCTTACAGCTCCTTGGACGAGACCTGCCAATACTTGCGATCAAGGTTGCGGAACTGGATCGCCTCTGCCACATGGTCGGCGCCGATCTGCTCGCTGCCCGCCAGATCAGCAATGGTACGCGCCACCCGCAGCAACCGGTCATAGCTCCTGCCGGAAAGTCCCATGCGCTCGTAAGCCGCTGCCAGCAGCCGGTCAGCTTCCGACGTCAGCACACAGTATTTTTTCAGCAGGGCGGGGGTCAGGCGGGCATTGCAGGTCACACCGGTGCCGGCATAGCGCCGCTGCTGCACCAACCGTGCCGCCTCCACCCGCTTTTTGATCTCGGCAGAGCTTTCCGACGGTCGGCTGTCCGCCATGCGTTCATATTCCACCGGCGGCACCTCCACCTGCAGATCCATGCGATCCAATAGCGGGCCGCTGATCCGGTTCAGATACAGACTCACCTTCGTCAGTGAGCAGGTGCAGGCACGGGTGGGGTGCCCATAATATCCGCAGGGACAGGGGTTCATTGCCCCGATGAGCATAAAGCTGCTGGGGTAGGTCGCCCGTCCTCCCGCACGGCTGATGGTAATGACCCCGTCCTCCAGCGGCTGGCGCAGCGCCTCCATTGCAGGGCGGTCGAACTGCGGCAGCTCATCTAAAAACAGTACCCCGTTATGCGCCAGAGAGATTTCTCCCGGTCGGGGATAGCTGCCGCCGCCGGTCAGACCCACCATCGAAATGGAATGGTGCGGCGATCGGAATACGCGGTTTTTCAGCAGCGGCACTCCCGCCGGAAGAAAGCCCGCTGCCGAGTGGATCTTGGTCGTCTCCACCGCCTCCTCAAAGCTCATGGCAGGCAGGATAGAGGGCAGGCGTTTTGCCAGCATACTTTTGCCGGTGCCGGGAGGCCCGATGAGCAGCACATTATGTCCGCCCGCGGCGGCAATCTCCAAAGCGCGCTTTGCATTCTCCTGACCCTTCACCTCGCTGAAATCCGGCTGGGGCGGCTGTGGCAGCTCCCGAAAGGGGATCGCCTCGGCAGGAGGCAGCGGCTTACCGCCGGTCAGTGCGTCCACCAGCTCCCGCACCGTCCGCACAGGGTAGACCTCTATCCCCTGCGCTACGCTGCCCTCCGCTGCATTATCATAGGGGATATAGATACGGGAATAGCCCTGCCGTGCCGCCTCAGAGACCATCGAAAGCACACCGTTCACCGGACGCAGCCGCCCGTCCAGTGAGATCTCTCCTACAAAAGTGCTGCCTGCCAGCGGCAGATCCAGCCCGCAGCCTGCCGCCAAAATACCCAGCAGAATGGGCAGGTCATATAGAGGTCCGCTCTTTTTGGTATCGGCAGGCGCCAAATTAACCACCAGCGCCCCTGCGGGGAACTGGTAGCCCAGATTGCCGATGGCGCTGTGAACCCGCTCCCGGCTTTCCTTTACCGCGGTATCCGGCAACCCCACAATATCAAAGCGCGGCAGCCCACGGCGGCAGTCCACCTCCACGGTAACAGGGTAGCTTTCGATCCCGCTGAGACCCATTGATTGCACTGAGCAGAACATGGCATTCCTCTCCTTTTACGGCTTTCTGCAAGGGGAAAATCACGGCGCCCCGCTCCCGCCGGCTCCGCCGGCGGGCCGCCGAGCCGCCCCAAAGGAGCGGCTCGGCGCGGGGGGCCCGCCGCGCGGGCGGCCGGGCGGGCGGGGGCGCGGGGCGGGGGGGGGGGGTGGCC
>USBC01000080.1 GCA_900552845.1 uncultured Oscillospiraceae bacterium
TAGGCCATACAACCTTCTTCATCTCGCCGCGCATATCCTTGAAGGAGCGTGCCCAACGCTGAAAGATATTGGGCTTCTTAGCGGTCTCAGCCATTTTCCTACTCCTCCTTATTACTTGGTCTCACGGTGAACAGTGTGCTTGCGGCAGAAGCGGCAGTACTTCGTCATTTCCAGTCGGTCGGGATCGTTCTTCTTGTTCTTCATGGTGTTGTAGTTGCGCTGCTTGCATTCGGTACAAGCCAGAGTGATCTTGACTCTCATTTAGTCGGCACCTCCTATTATACTTCGGATTTCTTTTGCCTCCCTCTTTGTGGCGAGAAGTAGATAGCCGTTTCTCCGCGCGGGAAAAGCAACGACCCGATGAGTCAAAAACGCACACGAAAAAAAGACCCTTCTCCGAGAGGTAATGACATCATATCATACCTGCCGCCCCGAAGTCAAGCCTTTTTGCCTTATTTCATGCGGTTTTCGCGGTGTTTTCCCGCTTTATCCGCGCCCGCTTTTGTACTTCTTTTCTATGCGGGTATTGTAAACCGCCATCACGATGATTGTTTCCAGCATCACCCCAAATACCGAAAGCAGCACAAACGGCGAATTCTGCCCCCGCAGCAGCGGTAGCCCCAGCGCAATGAACCCAACGCCGTACAGGATAAACAGCTTCCCCACAGCGCCGTTGTAGCCTTTTATATCCTCCACCGGGAAAGGCTTTGCGTTTGCCCAAAAGCCGACCGCCTTTTTGGAAAAGAAAGCGCTTATCCCCAGCCCGATAAAAGCGCAGCCGACAATCGCCCATATTATAAACGCCGCCATCAGTTTCCCGTCCATTCTATTTTCTCCGTTATTCCTCTGTTTTTTCTACTCTACAGCTTCACCGCCACCGGCTTCCTCGCGCGGAAGTAGAAGAAATGGGTAAAGCCCAGCTCCCGCAGCATCTGCTGCGCCTCCTTGTGCCCCGCGCCAATATCCTCCGGTCGGTGGGCGTCGCTGCCGATGGTCACCAGCTCACCGCCCATCGCCCGGTACCGCCGCCAGATCTCAATCCCAGGGATCCACTCCGGCAACCCATAGCGGAAGCCAGAGGTATTTACCTCCAGCGCCTTGCCGGTCGCTATCAGCGTGCGCAGGATCTCCTCGATCAGGTCGTTGTAGGGGGTGTAGTCCAGCGTCACCCCATCACGGACAGCGTACCGCTTCAGGAAGCCCAGGTGGGCGATGGCGTCCGGTTTATCCCAGCGTGCCACCGCCAGGCAGTTCTCAAAGTATTCCCGCAGCAGTGTTTCCATCGGGTGTGGAGGGTTGCGATAATCCAGCCATTGACACTCCCCATGGATAAATCCAGGGGATTCCCGGGTACTTAAACAGCGTACATTTCTGCCGCTGAGTATGGTCCCGGACTAAGGGCCGTGCCATCGGCCCGTCCTACGGCAGAGCATATAGCTCCGTAGGCAGAGGCGCTGTTACCACGCATCTCAGGCTGCAAGGATGTTTACAGCACCGACGCGGTCACGGTGACCGCGGTATCCGCAATGAGGGCAGATATAGTTCCTGCCTTCCGCCTTGTGGATACAACCGCAATGCGGACAGATCTGGCTGGTATAGGCAGGGTCTATGTACTGCACCTCAATGCCCGCCAGACGAGCCTTGTACTCAATGTACGAGGCGAGCCTGTAGAAGCTCCAGCTGCTCAGGCTTCTGTTATACTTGCGGCTCTTGCTCCGGTATTTGTTTTTAAGACTTTTTCTTGTCTTGCTGCGGATCCCGGAAAGAGTCTCCAGTTTAATGATGCCTACACCATTGGCAATCGCTTCGTCGATGATAGCGCGGCTTACCTTATGATCCCGGTCACGCATCCAGCGCTGCTCTTTGTCCTCGGACTTCCGGATAGCGTTCAGCTTCTTTGCTTTGCCCAGCTTCTTTCGCCGCGCATGGTGCTTCCGCCGCACGAAGCGGTTCTGCCGCCCGTTGCCGATGAACCTTGTCCTTCCGTCCTCGTGGACTACTACAGCAGGACAGAGGATACCGAGGTCAACGCCCATCGCCTTTGTGCCGGGGGCTGCGGACTCCCGTGCCTCATATGCTACCTGAGCAATGAGCTTTCCGTTTTTCTCGGTGACGCGCAGCGTCCCCAGTTTCGCATTCCGAAGGGTGGTGAGGGTGTCATCGGGAATGAGTGCTTTCAGGGAAACACGCCGGCACTGACCGCCCACCCAAAGAGGCAGGCGGATACACCCGTCCAAAACCTCGTAGTTCTGATTATTCCAGATAGCTACCGGTTTACGAAGAACGGGGAGCTTGCAGCCGTGATGCTTCATCGCATTGGCATATATGCTTCTGATGTCCCGGCAGCACTGTCCCCGCAAGGCGGATGGTAATGCGGCATGGACGGTGGCGGAAGTAAGCCGCGGCAGTTCGCCAATGGCAATGGCGTAGTCCAGTACATCGTTGATGAGGGAGATATACTCCCGCATAGTCTCGAGAAGCAGGACGCGCTGCTGCTCGTTAGGAAGAAGTTTCAGTTTAACAGTTAGCTGTATGGTGTTCACCTCCTATTACCAGTATATACAAATTATACCACAAACGGCGGTGAACCACAAGGAAAAACAAACAAATGTTTCACGCAGGTCTTATATCCCCACGCCTGAAGGCAGGGGTTTTACGACCTGATTTGATAATAGTCCTCACGCCAGCGTCCGGCATGAACGCTGCCCAGCACATAATCATAGTTGGTCAGTGCCAGCGCCTCCCGCGCCTCGTTGGGGCACATCACCCCCTGCGCAAGCTCCACTCCGCGCAGTAGCTCCAGCCGTCCGGCATACTCCTCCCGCAGCGGCTCCAAAGCGGCTTTTGCGCCCCGCAGGTTTTCCAATGTGCAAAATGCGGGGATCTCATCGCAGTCGAAGTGATCGGTCACGCACAGTCCCATCAGTCCTTTTGCAAGCGCCGCCTCCATCATCTCCCGCGGCTCGGCGCGGCTATCCGATGAAAACCGGCTATGGGTATGGCTGTCAAAAATCATCAATGTCCCCTCCTCCCGCTGTTTCGTCCCTTATCATAGCACACCCCTGTCGAAAACTCCAGCCCCACCGGTGAATAAGCACCGCTTCCTCGGGCAAACTATCGCCAAATGGCTCTGTCGGGAGCCAAAGAAAGGAGCCTGCTTTTTTCATGGTCATGGATAAAATCTCTCTGGCGCTGGTCATCATCGGCGCTCTCAACTGGGGCGGTGTCGGGCTGTTCCGCTTTGATACCGTCGCATGGATCTGCGGCGGACAGGGCAGCATCGTTGCCCGTATTATTTATACCCTCGTTGCACTGGCGGGTGTCTGGTGCATTTCCCTGCTTTTCCGAGAGGAATCCCCTGCCGGCGAGCATGGGCATTGAGCCTCTGTCGGAGCCCGGTATCCGCCCGCAGGGCAGACCGTCCAAAGGACGGTCCCGGCGGCTTTGCCGCCGGCTCCGGCTGCGCCGGAGCGCCCTGCGGGCGTCTTTCTCTCCCCGGCTCCGCTCTCTCCCACAAGCCACGGCGCCGCCGTCCGAATGGACGGCGGCGCCGCTTTTGCAGACACTCTGCCTTATTTTACAAACTCAGCGGTATCCCGTGCGATCATAATCTCCTCATTGGTCGGCACTACCCATACCTGCACCTTGCTGTCGGCACCGGAGATGCATACCTCCTCGCCGCGGCAGTCGTTTGCCCCAAGGTCGGGGGTCACACCCAGATAAGCCAAATCGTGCAGCACCTTCTCCCGCAGACCGATATCGTTTTCACCGATACCGCCGGTAAACAGAATGGCGTCCACGCCGCCCAGCGCACCGGCATAGCTGCCGATCAGCTTGACCAGCTGGTATTCCAGCATATCAAGCGCCAGCTGGGCACGCTTGTTGCCGGCTTTCGCCGCTGCCTGTACATCACGGCAGTCGCTGGAAACGCCGGAAACGCCCAGTAGGCCGGATTCATTGTTCAGAAGGCGGGAAATATCGCTCTCATGCATACCCTCCAGACCGGCAAGGTAGCTGACGATAGATGGGTCGATGCTGCCGCAGCGGGTCCCCATGATAATCCCGTCCAGCGGGGTGAAGCCCATCGAGGTATCTATCACCTTACCGTCCTTGATGGCAGCAAGTGAGCTTCCGTTGCCCAGATGGCAGGTAATCAGGCGATGGGGCACCTCCCCCATCAGTTCCGCAACCCGCCCGCTGACATAGCGGTGACTGGTTCCGTGGAATCCGTAGCGGCGCACGCCGTGCTCCTCATAGTACTTGTAGGGAATGGCAAAGGTGTATGCCTTGGGGGGCATGGTAGCGTGGAACGCTGTATCGAATACCGCCACCATCGGCACCTTTTCGCCAAATACACTGCGGCAGGCACGAATGGTCGCCGCCTGGGGCGGGTTGTGCAGCGGGCTGATGTCACGCATCTCATTGATGGCATCAATGGCAGCCTCGTCAACCAACACCGAGCGGGAGAACTTATCGCCTCCGTGCGTTACCCGGTGTCCTACTGCCGCGATTTCCTCTACACTATCAATCACATGACCCTCTCCCTTGGTCATTTCGTGCAGAATTACATCAAAAGCGTCCTTGTGTGTGAATAACTCCACCTCTTTTTCGACCTTGTAGCCGTCGGCGGTCTTGTAGCTGTATTTGCCGTCGATCCCGATCCGCTCGCAGACGCCCTTACATAGGGTCGCCTCGTCCTCCATACGGATCAGCTGGTACTTCAGGGAGGAGCTTCCCGCATTGATTACCAGAATGTTCATCTGTGTGCTGTCTCCTTTTTTTCGTTGTCGCTGTGTTGCAGCATTCCCAAAGGGGCTTGACACTTTTTTGTCTATTTAATATTATTGAAATCAGCCCCTCTTGTCAATAATTCGGGCAAACTTTTATTACTTTTTTGCGATTTTTTAATGCAGATAATGTTATAAGCAACAAACATCGTCGGTTTCCATTCCCCGCCTTTGTACCTTTTGTCCACACCTTCTCTTGATAAGAACACCCACGCATTTTCGGGGAGCATTTCTCTGTATTCCTTCTTTGAACCTCCGACAAAGGCCGCGCCACGCCCGCAGGGCGTTCCGGCTGCGCCGGAACCGACGGCAAAGCCGTCGAAACCGTCCTCCGGACGGTTTGCCCTGCGGGCGGCTGCGCCGCCTTCCCCGCCTCCGTCCGTCTCTCAAAGCCATGAAAGGAGCCAATTCCATGCAGGTCGCTGCCATCATTGCCGAATGGAACCCGCTGCACAAGGGTCATCTACTGCCCGTCGCCGCCGCCAAAGCGCAGGGCGCCACCCACATCGCCGCCATCGTCAGCGGCAATTTTGTCCAGCGCGGAGAGCCGGCGCTCTGCCCGTGGCAGTATCGGGCAACCGCCGCCCTGCAAAGCGGTGTTGATCTTGTTTTACAGCTCCCGCTGCCCTATGCTGTTTCCACTGCAGAGCACTTTGCCGGCGGCGCTGTGGCAAGCCTTGCCGCTTTGGGCTGTGTGGATACTTTGGTGTTCGGCAGCGAGTGCGGCGATCTTGCTGCCCTGCAGTCCGTCGCTGATGCTTTGAATTCCGCCGATTTTCCGGCAGCGCTGACGCCCCGGCTTGCTTTAGGGCTTCCCTTTGCCGCGGCACGGCAGGCGGCGGTCTCCGACCTTCTGGGGGAGCCGGCAGCACTGCTTTCCTCCCCCAACAATATTTTGGGGATTGAATATCTGCGGGCATTAAAGCGGCTCGACGCTCCTGTTACCGCTCTTACCCTGCCCCGTTTGGGCTCCCCCCACGACGGCTCCGTCGAAAGCGAGTACCCCTCAGCCTCGCTGCTGCGGCAGCGTTTTCTTTCCGGCGAAGAGATTTCCTCCTTGCTGCCGCCCGCCATGGCACAGCAGCTCCGGCTGGCGCAGGAGCAGGGTGCTCTGCCTGACTGCGAACAGTGGCAGAAGGCCCTTCTTATGCGTGCCCGCACCATGGAGGAGCAGGATTATCTTTCCCTGCCCGACATCAGTGAGGGACTGGAGCATCGTCTGTACCGGGCATCGCGCACGGCAAAAACCGCCGGGGAGCTGCTGACTGCGGCCAAAACCAAGCGGTACAGTCACGCCCGTCTGCGGCGGGTGCTGCTATCCGCCCTGCTGGAGCTTCCTGCGGGGCTTTCGGCGGAGCAGCCGCCCTACCTGCGGGTATTGGGCTTTACCGCACGCGGCGCAGAGATTCTGGCAAGGGCAAAAGCCACCCGAACACTGCCGCTTTCCGCCTCACTGGCGGAGCTGGCGGGCGCAGGCGATACCGCTGCCCGCTTTGCGCGGCTGGAGAGCCGTGCCGCCGACCTGTATCACACCCTCACACCGGCGCTTGCCCCCTGCGGGAGCGAGTACACCACGGCAGTCATAAAAATATAAATTCTGTTTTCAAGGTGCGGCTGACCAAGCCCGCTGTCTTTTTGATGGGGCTTGGGTAGGCGGCTGACCTCCGGTATTTTATCGGGGGTCGGTCGCTTTTTTATTTTTCACCGGCGAGGAGAGGGCGGTGCGAAGGGCGGCGGAAAAAACGAGGGGCGGCAAGGCAGCCCGCAGGCAGGCTGGCGCCCGACGGAAGGCGGGCTGGCGCCTGTCGAGGGCAACGCAGCCGACACCGATTTTTGTGCCGGTCTGCGCACCGCCCGAATCCCCCTCTCACTAATACGGACAAAAACGCCGAAATTTGCAGTGAAAGCGCCCAATTCGCACAAAGCTTAATGAAATGTTTACAAACAGGGCGGCAGGCGAGTTCAAAAGAGCCGAATTGCAGCGGGCGTTCAGGCAGCAAAACGCCCCGCCGTCAGGCAGGGCGCAGGTGCGGTATCTTGTTTTAATCCAAATGAACGGCAGCCTCATCGACCCAGCCGTAAACGCCGCTGCCGTCCTCCGAAACAAGGTGGAATGGGTGAGGCGATCCCTCGGCATAATAGGTGACACGGCAGGCGCTTTCGCCCGTAAACTGCCGTTCCGGCTCCTCAGCGCGGGAGGAACTGTAGACCGCTCCACCGGAGAAGATGACGCGGCTGTTCACGCCGATGACGGTGAGGGAGCCTTTCTCTCCTGCATGGGGAAGTGCCTGCTCCGCTGCCTCCAGCAGAGCCAGATTGGTGACCTTTTCCCGTTCCCCCGCCGACAGGCTGCGGTATGCCATGCGCGCTGTAAGGACAAGCACGGCGTCCTCTGCGGTGATCTCCACCGGCAGGTCTGCGATCAGCGCATCAACCTCGCCTGCGGTCATGCCGTAAGGCATGGGCAGCTCCGGGACGGACGGCTGCGCTGCGGTCGGCCGCCCCGGCACGGGCAGAGTGACAACGCCGCTGACTGCCAGTGCAACGGCAATGACTGCCGCAAGCGCCAATGCGCCCAGTGCGACAACTATAACATGTTTTTTCATTTCAACCATATCTGATGTTTTCCCTTTTGTCCCGGTCAAAGGCGGGGCGTGAAGCATCTGTCCGAGTGACAGCGTTTTGGTGGGGCGCGCCGGAGCGGCGAAGGGCTGTCCGCAGCAAGGCGCAGCGTCAGTCCTAGGGGAGCGGAGGCACACCCCATTTTGATTGGCGGGCAGCCAAACGCCGCCCTGTATGATAAAGATTATAGCAGATGGGGACGGAAATGGCAACATGGGAAAAGAGAGGAGCGTCTGCCGCCGGTAGACGCTCCTCCTCACAAGAGAGACAAATATGAAAGAGTACAGACATTGACTAAGATCAATAATGCACCGTGGTCTCCTTGGGCTTGGTCTCGGCGACCAGCTTACCGTTGCGGTAAGAGTACAGAACGGACACATCATAGTTGAGGGCATCATACCAGTTCTTCGCATCGAATACGACGAAGTTGGCGGCGTTGCCTTCCTTGATGCCGTAGGCGTCACCCAGGTGCAGGGTACGGGCGGCATTGGTGGTCACGAACTTGTAGGAGTTGCAGATCTCATCGTAGCCCAGCATATGGCCGGCATACAGACCCATGAAGACGGGGTCACGCATATTTCCGTTGCCCAGGGGGTTCCACGGATCAAAGATATCATCGTAACCGAAGGATACATTGATGCCCTCAGCG
>USBC01000081.1 GCA_900552845.1 uncultured Oscillospiraceae bacterium
TAGAGATCCTGAAGATGCTGTACCGCGATAATGAGATTCTGATCTTTGATGAGCCGACCGCCGTATTGACCCCGCAGGAGATCGACGAGCTGATGGAGATCATGCGCAACCTTGCCAAAGAGGGAAAGAGTATTCTGTTCATCAGCCACAAGCTGAATGAGATCATGGCGGTGGCAGACCGCTGCACCGTGCTGCGCAAGGGAAAATATGTAGGCACCATTGAAACGGCAAAGACCAACAAGCAGGAGCTGAGCAACATGATGGTCGGCCGTCCGGTACAGCTGGAGGTGCAGAAAACGCCGGCGAAGCCCGGCGAGGCAGTGCTGGAGGTGGAGCATTTTACCGTCCCCAGCAAGCTGCATAAAAAGAACGCGGTGCATGATGTGAGCTTTACCGCCCGCAGCGGCGAGATTTTGTGCATTGCGGGCATTGACGGAAACGGACAAACCGAGCTGGTGTACGGCTTGACCGGACTGGAAAAGCCGAGCGGCGGTACTGTAAAGCTGTGCGGCGAGGATATTACCCACGCCAGAATAAGAGAGCGCAGCAAGCAAATGTCTCACATTCCGGAGGACCGGCACAAGCACGGGCTGGTGCTGGACTTTACGCTGGAGCAGAATATGGTGCTGCAGCGCTATTACGAGACCAAATTCCAGAACCACGGCTTTATCAAGGCGGACGCAGTGCGTGAATATGCCGAGGATCTGATTGAGGAATTTGATGTGCGCAGCGGTCAGGGCCCCATTACCATTGCGCGCAGCATGAGCGGCGGCAACCAGCAGAAGGCGATCGTTGCCAGAGAGCTGGACCGGAATAAAGCGCTGATCGTGGCGGTGCAGCCCACCCGAGGCTTAGACGTCGGCGCGATTGAATATATCCACAGGCAGCTGGTGGCAGAGCGTGACCGCGGCAAAGCGGTGCTGCTGATCTCCTTGGAGCTGGACGAGGTCATGAGCCTTTCCGACCGGATCCTGGTGATGTACGAGGGAGAGATCGTCGGTGAGCTGGATCCCGCCAAGACCACCGTACAGGAGCTTGGCCTGTATATGGCAGGCGCCAAGCGGCAGGAAAGAAAGGAGGAGAGCCGAGATGAGTAAGAGCACAAAATCTCCGCTGATGAAAAAACCGCCCTCCTATTCTCTGCGTGCTTCGCTGATTTCCATTCTCATCGGATTGCTGACCGGAGCAGTCGTCGTGCTGATCGTCGGCATCTTTAACCCGATGATCTCGCTGAAGGGCGCATGGGACGGAATCCGTCTGGTGCTGTTCGGCGTGCTGAGCACCGGCCGTGACGCCGCAGGCGCTTTGACCTTCGGCTTTAACCCCACCAATGTGGGCAATATGCTGTTCCGCGCCACTCCGCTGATCCTGACCGGCGTTTCGGTCGCCGTTGCCTTTAAGACGGGGCTTTTCAATATCGGTGCGGCAGGACAGTACCTTGCCGGTACGGCGGCTTCGCTGTTTCTGGCGCTTTCCATTCCCAGCAGCGTAGTTCCCGCATGGCTTATCTGGATCATCGCCTTCCTCGGCGGTATTCTGGCGGGCGCTTTGTGGGGTGCGATCCCCGGACTGCTGAAGGCGACACTGAATATCAACGAGGTCATCGCCTGCATTATGACCAACTGGATCGCGGCGAGCCTTGTCACATGGGTTTTCGATATCAGCAACCTGAAGAATATGGTGGAGGGCAACAAGACCGGTTATGTCTACAAGACGACCTATAACGGCGTTGCAACCTCCAAGATGGGGCTGGATAAGATCTTCCCCGGCAGTCAGGTCAACGGCGGTATCATCATTGCCATTGTGATGGCGATTCTGGTCTACATTCTGCTGGAAAAGACCACCTTCGGTTATGAGCTGAAGGCATGCGGCGCCAACCGTCATGCGGCGCGTTATGCCGGTATCCGCGATAAGCGCAATATCGTCTGCTCGATGGCGATTGCCGGCGCCATGGCGGGTGCTGCCGGCGCCCTCTACTACCTTTCCGGCAATACCGAATTTTTCTGGACCACCTATCAGTCGCTGCCCAGTGAGGGCTTTGACGGCATTGCCGTGGCGCTGCTGGCGGTCAACAACCCCATCGGCGTAATCTTCAGCGGGATCTTTATGTCGCTGCTTTCCATTGCGGGATTGCAGCTGACCAACCTGACCGCCTATAACGAATACATCACCGATGTGATCATTGCAGTAATCGTGTACCTGTCGGCATTCTCGCTGGTCATCAAGCTGTGGATCAGCCGCCGCAGGAAAGAGGGCAAGCCGGTGCTGCCGTGGAAAAAGAAGCAACCGGAGGGAGAGGGGCTGCTGCCCGATGCTCCGCCGGAGAAGCCAACGCCGCCGGAGCAGGAAAAACCGGCAGATGAAACAGTGACCGGAAAGGAGGCGGAAGCGTAATGTCATTCCTGATCAGACAGACCTTGGTTTACGCAATCCCCCTGATGGTCGTGGCGCTTGCCGGCATCTTTGCCGAGCGCAGCGGTATCATCAACCTGGCTTTGGAAGGTATTATGATCTTCGGCGCCTTTATCGGCGTGCTGTTTGTAAGAATGATGCAGGCGCAGGGCTGGTTCGACGCGGCAAAGGCGGCGAACAACTGGGGCGCCCTGCAAGGCTATCTGCTGCTGGCGATGCTGGTTGCGGCATTGATGGGCGCGGTATTCTCGCTATTATTGGCATTTGCAGCGATCAACCTACGAGCAGACCAGACCATCGGCGGTACGGCGCTGAACATGCTGGCGCCTGCGCTGGTGCTGTTCCTCGTCCGGTTGATCTCCAAGCAGAACCAGCTGCTGCTGCTCAAGGGCGACTCCGCCTCGTGGTTCATGATCAAAAAGACCATGCTGGGCTTTGACAGAACTGCGGAGTTGAACTTCTTCCAGGAGACTTTCCTGAATAAGGTTTACCTGAGCAACTATATTTGCGTGCTGGTATTCATCATTCTGGCGATAATTCTGTATAAGACGAAATTCGGTCTGCGGCTGCGTGCCTGCGGTGAAAATCCTCAGGCGGCGGATTCGCTGGGCATCAGTGTGACCAAGATGCGCTATGCCGGCACCACCATTTCCGGTGCGCTGGCAGGTATGGGCGGCTTTGTATATGCAGTAACGACCGCCAACTGCTCCGCCAACGGCGACGTAGCAGGCTTCGGCTTCCTGGCGCTGGCAGTTATGATCTTTGGTAACTGGAAGCCGCTGAATGTGGCGGGCGGCGCTTTGCTGTTCGGTCTCTTTAAGTGTGTGGCGGCGTGCTACTCCACGCTGGATATCAACGGCGACGGCGTCTTTGCGCTGGCGGAGCTGGGGCTGAATGCCAACTTCTACCGCCTGCTGCCGTATGTCATCACCCTGCTGGTGCTGGCGTTCACCTCCAAGAGCAGCCGTGCCCCCAAGGCAGAAGGGATCCCCTACGATAAGGGACAGCGGTAAAAAACAGATTGCTTACAAAAAGCGGCTCCTGCGGGGGCTGCTTTTTTGCGGGAGTTTTGCGAAAACGGGTCGCGGTGCGCGGGTGCGGGAGCAATATTTTTGGAGGACGGCAGTTATGACTTGCCTAAACGCCCGCGGGGTGGTAATCTTGTAGAAGAAAACCGAGACTGCAAGGAGAGCAAAATGAACCGTTATTCCCATGATGAAAAAAACATAATGAAAGAATATCCGCTTGCGGCACGCAGTGCTTGTCCTCAGGGCAGCGCCGTTGCAGTGGGAAATGTGACCATCAGCCGGAACAGCTTAACGCTGATCGCCGGTCCCTGCGCCGTGGAAAGCCGTGAGCAGCTATGGCAGACCGCCGCCGCAGTGAAGGCTGCCGGTGCAGATATTCTGCGGGGCGGCGCCTTTAAGCCGAGAACCTCCCCCTATGCCTTTGCGGGTCTGGGGGCAGAGGGACTGCACCTTTTGGCAAAGGCCGGACGGGAATTCGGGCTGCCGGTGGTGAGTGAGATCACTGCAGAGGAGGAGCTGCCGCTTTTTGAGGAGATCGATATGCTGCAGGTGGGGGCACGGAATATGCAGAATTTTGCGCTGCTGCGGGCGCTGGGACGGCAGAAAAAGCCGGTGCTGCTGAAGCGCGGTCTGGCGGCAACCTATGAGGAATGGCTCGCCTCTGCGGAGTATATCCTGCGGGAGGGCAACCCTAATGTGGTGCTGTGCGAGCGGGGCATTCGCAGTTACCAGAGCGGCACCCGCGGCACATTGGATCTGGCAGCGGTGCCGGTAATGCACAGCCTGACCCACCTGCCGGTGCTGGTCGATCCCAGCCATGCGGCAGGGGTTTCCGAGTGGGTTTCGGCACTGGGCAGGGCGGCGGCTGCCGCCGGTGCAGACGGGCTGATGGTGGAGGTTCACCCGAACCCCGAAGCTGCCCTGAGCGATGGGGAGCAGGCATTGCTGCCGGAGGAGTTTGCACGACTGGCAGACGCCGCACGAAGGGTTGCACAAAGATAAATGCACAGAAGATCAGCTTTTCGGGAAAGGAGGGCGGTGCTGTGGAGATCACGATAACAGCGGGAAATCCCCCGCGGCGGGTGACGGCGCCGCTTTCCAAATCGGAGGGGCACAGAGCGATGATTTTAGCGGCGCTGGCGGAGGGAGAGACCCTGCTGCCGGTGCTGCCGGCTTCCGATGACATGACTGCGACGAAGGAATGTCTGCGGCAAATGGGCGCCGGCATTACCGAAACGGCGCAGGGGCTGCAAATCTGCCCCATTCGGGCGCCGGCTGCCCATACCGTGCGGCTGAACTGTGGAGAAAGCGGCAGCACGCTGCGCTTTTTGCTGCCGGTGGCGGCAGCGCTGGGACGGCATGCTGTTTTTACCGGAGCGGGACGGCTGCCGGAGCGCCCTGTTGCGGAGCTGTTGGAGGTGATGCAGAAAAACGGCATCACTGCCGAGGTGCGCCGGGAGCCGTGGGAAATCGAGATCGACGGACGGCTGACGGCAGGCATTTTTACGCTGCCGGGGAATGTCAGCTCGCAGTATGTCAGCGGGCTGCTGATGACGCTGCCGCTTTTGAAGGGCAGCAGCGAGCTCCGGATCACGGGGGCGCTGCAATCGGCGGGATATGCCGCAATGACCGAGGAAATGCTGCGCCGCTTTGGGGCAGTTTGCGAAAAAACGCCGCAGGGCTGGCACATTGCCGGAGGGCAGCGTTACCATAGCCCTATGCGGCTTGCCATAGGCGGAGACTGGAGCCAAGCCGCCTTCTGGCTGGCGGCGGGCAGCCTGTTCGCACCGGTGACAGTGACCGGCTTGCTGCCGGAAAGTACCCAGCCCGACCGGGCGATACTGCCGCTGCTGCGGCAGATGGGAGCGCAAATTGAGGTCTCTCAGAATGGGGTGACAGCGGCGCCGGGTAAATTGCGGGGCATTTCCGCCGAGATGAGCGGTTGTCCCGATCTGCTGCCGCCTTTGGCGGTGGTAATGGCATTTGCCGAGGGCGAGAGCCGGCTGACGGGGGCAGGGCGACTGCGCCTGAAGGAAAGCGACCGTTTAACCGGAACGGCGGGTCTGCTGCGGGCGCTGGGCGGCACGGTGACGGAGCTGCCGGACGGCTTGGTGATTGCAGGCGGCGGACTGCGCGGCGGCGCTGCCGACCCCTGCGGGGATCATCGACTGGCAATGGCAGCGGGGCTGGCGGCGCTGGGCTGCCGGGAGCCGGTGACAGTAAAAAACGCCGAGTGCGTGAGGAAATCCTACCCGGAGTGGTGGGAGATCCTGACCGGAAACGAAAAAATATTGAGCAGTAAGAATTAAGATTATAGCAGCAGTATGAAACGGAATGAGAACCCGCAAGGAACGGGTCGCGGTGCGCGGGTGCGGGAGCGATGTTTGGGCTGCTGATTGGCAGGAAGGATTGGTTTAAAGAGATTTGACCAAGCGGAAAGGAGCGTGGGCGGTGTGATGGAGTACCACGGCGGGCGGCTGGGACTGCGGCTGGAGGGCGAAAGCCACAGTGCCGAGATGCGGGTGACGATAAGCGGTCTGCCGGCAGGAGAGAGGCTGAACACCGAGACCTTGCGGACTTTGCTGGCGCGGCGGAGACCGGGACAAAGCGCCCTGACAACGGCGCGTCAGGAGCCGGACGAGCCGGAGATTTTATCCGGTGTAAAGGACGGAATCTTGACAGGTGAGCCGGTGATAATCCGTTTTGCAAACCGTGATATGCGGTCGGCGGACTACGAGGCGGTGAAAACCGTTCCCCGACCCGCCCATGCCGACTATACCCAGTATTTACAGATCGGAGCGATCCCCGCAGGGGGCGGGGCGCTGGGCGGGCGCATGACGCTGCTGCTGTGCGCAGCGGGCGGTATTGCGCTGGGACTGCTGGAGCAGCGCGGCATAACGGTGGCGGCAAGATTGCTCTCGGTGGGTGCGGTGCGGGATATCCCGCTGCCGGTGCAGCCGGAAAGGGAGCGGCTGAAAGCCCTTGCGGCGAAGCCGCTGCCGATATGGAGCGATGAGCTGATCCCCTGCATGGAGCAGGAGATTTTGTCCGCCCGCGCAAAAGGAGACTCGGTGGGCGGCGTGATAGAATGCGTGGCACTGGGGGTGCCTGCCGGATTGGGGCACCCGCGCTTTGACGGGGTGACCAACCGGTTAGCGGCGGCGCTTTTTGCGATCCCCGGCGTAAAAGGGGTGGAATTCGGAGACGGTTTTGCAGGGGCGGCGCAGCACGGCAGCGAGCAAAACGACGCCTTTCTTCTGCAAAACGGACAGATCGTGACCGAAACCAACCACGCAGGCGGCGTGCTGGGCGGCATTACCACAGGTATGCCGCTGGTAACGCGGCTGGCAATGAAACCGACACCGAGCATTGCGCAGGAGCAGAAAAGTGTAGATTTGCAGACGATGCAGCCGGTGACACTGACCTTCGGCGGACGGCATGACCCCTGCATTGCGGTGCGGGCGGTGCCGGTGGCGGAGGCGGTGACGGCGCTGGTGTTGTTGGATATGATAGCAGAAGGATAAAACGGAAGATGGGGGAGGTCGCCGGACCAGCCGCCCGTAGGGCGGCTGCGGCACGCGCAGCGTGCCGGCTCCGGCGCAGCCGGAGCGTTCGGCGACCGTGAGCCTGCCCCCTGCACAGAACAGGAGATAAAAATGGAACTGCAGGAACTGAGAGATGAGATCAACACGATAGACGGTGAGATGCTGGTGCTGCTGGAGCGGCGGCTGGCGGTGTGCCGTGCCATAGCAGAGTACAAGCGGCAAAATGGGCTGCCGGTGCGGGACCCTGCGCGGGAGACCGAAAAGCTGCACGAGGCAATGGAACAGGGTGGCGCTGCTGGGCAGCGGATGGTGGCACTGCTGATGGCGCTGGGGCGCGAGGAAGAGGAGCATCTGCTGAAAGGGGAATAACATTGATACTGAAGGACGATGTGGTGCTGCTGCGGGACTTTAAGCAGGAGGACATTGCGAAGCGGATAGAATGGGAGACCGTAAAGACCGAGTGGCAGCTGTGGGACGCCCCATGGGAATATGAGGGGTTGACCGAGGAGCAGAAAAAAGAGGAGCTGCAGAAGTACATAAAAGCGATGGAGGAATGGGCGGTGCTGAGCGAGACACTGACCGACGAGATGCCGCGCAAGTCATTCCAGATCTGTACGCCGGAGGGGGAATATGTGGGCTGGTGCGGCAGTTATTTTATCAATGAGGATTGCTGCATAGACGAAAACGGCGACCGGCTGGCGGTCGGGATCGATTTGCCGGAGGAGAGCGCCCGCGGCAAGGGCTTGGCGACCCATGCGCTGCGGCTGTTTATGGCATACCTGCACACGCTGGGCTTTGACGAGCTGTACACCCAGACCTGGAGTGGCAACGAGCGTATGATAAGGCTGGCGGAAAAGCTGGGTTTTACCGAGTGCTGCCGCAAGCCGGAGATACGCACGGTGCGAGGGCAGCGATATGACGGACTGACCTTTCAAATAAAGATGATGTAATACAAATTGTATAATGCAAATGAAATATACGAGCAGAAGCAGAATATAAGACCCCCGATCAGAAGGTGCCTCCCGATAAGAAAACATCGTGGGGCAAGAGAGAAGCGGTATAGCTTC
>USBC01000082.1 GCA_900552845.1 uncultured Oscillospiraceae bacterium
ACGCTCTATAAGGCGGATCCTTACGCCTTCCACACCCAGACCCCGCCGGAAAACGCCAGCAAGGTCTACCGGCTGGCGGGATACCGCTGGCACGATGAGGAGTGGCTGGCGCAGCGCGCCGATCAGGACGCACGCAGTCTGCCGGTCAATATATACGAGCTGCACATCGGCTCATGGCGGCGCAATGCCGATGGCAACTTCTACTCCTATCTGCAACTGGCGGAGGAACTGCCGCTTTATCTTACCGAAATGGGCTACACCCATGTGGAGCTGCTGCCCCCCACCGAGTACCCCTTTGACGGCTCGTGGGGCTATCAGGTGACGGGCTATTACGCCCCCAGCAGCCGCTACGGCACCCCGCACGATTTCATGGCGCTGGTAGATGCCTTGCACGAGGCAGGCATCGGCGTCATCATGGATTGGGTGCCGGCGCACTTCCCCAAAGATGAGTTCGGCCTTTACGAATATGACGGTGCATGCTGCTATGAATACAGCGATCCCGCCAAGTGGGAGCACAAGGACTGGGGCACCCGCGTTTTTGATTTCGGACGCACCGAGGTGCAGAGCTTCCTTGTCTCCAGCGCCAACTTCTGGGCGCATACATATCACATCGACGGCATAAGAGTAGATGCCGTTGCCTCCATGCTGTACCTCGATTACGGCAGGCAGAACGGCGAGTGGACGCCCAATGTCAACGGCGGTCGCGAAAATCTGGAGGCGGTGGCGTTCCTGCGCAAGCTGAACAGCTCCCTGCTCAGCGAGCATCAGGGCTTTTTGATGATTGCGGAGGAATCCACGGCGTGGCCCTTGGTCACCCGCCCGCCGGAGGTCGGCGGTTTGGGCTTCAACTTCAAATGGAATATGGGCTGGATGAACGATACCCTGTTCTACACTTCGCTGGATCCCTACTTCCGCAGCTACAATCACGATAAGCTCACCTTCAGCATGATGTACGCCTTCAGCGAAAATTTCATTCTGCCTATCTCTCACGATGAGGTGGTGCATGGGAAAGGCTCGCTGCTGGGAAAAATGCCGGGAGATTATAATCAGAAATTTGCAGGGCTGCGCACCTTTATGGGCTACATGATGACCCACCCCGGCAAAAAGCTGCTCTTTATGGGCTGCGAATTTGCCCAGTTCATTGAATGGGACTACCGCAAGGAGTTGGACTGGCTGCTGCTGGATTACGACAGCCACCGCAGAACCCGCGATTTTATTCGGGCGCTCAACCATTACTATCTTGCCCACCCCGCCCTGTGGCAGGTGGAGGATAACTGGGAGGGCTTCCGCTGGCTCAATGCCGATGACAACACCCGCAGCGTCATCACCTACTGCCGCACCGATGAAAAAGGCAGGCAGTCGCTGGTGCTGTGCAACTTTGCCGCACAACGCTGGGAGGATTACCGCATGGGCGTGCCGCAGGCAGGCAGCTACCGAGTGGCACTGTGCAGCGAGGAGGAGCGCTACGGCGGCGCGGGCTTCGACTGTGAAACGGTTTACCGCAGCGAGGAGACGCCGCTGGGACAGTGGGCGGATAGCATCACCCTTGATGTGCCGCCGCTGTGCTGCATCATACTGGAACCCATCAACACCGAGAAGGAGTGACAACAGATGTTTATGAAAAAAGAATGGGTCGCTATGCTGCTGGCGGGAGGGCAGGGCAGCCGGCTGTATGCACTCACCAAAAAGCTGGCAAAGCCTGCGGTGCCTTTCGGCGGCAAATACCGCATTATAGATTTTCCGCTCTCCAACTGTGTTAATTCCGGCATAGATACCGTGGGCGTGCTCACCCAGTATCAGCCGCTGGTGCTCAATGAATACCTTGGCAACGGTCAGCCGTGGGATCTCGACCGTCTCAATGGCGGCGTATTTGTGCTGCCCCCCTACCAAAAAAGCAGCGGCAGCGACTGGTACACCGGCACCGCCAATGCCATCTGCCAGAATATCCCCTTTATTGAGCGCTACGACCCCGAATATGTCCTCATTCTCTCCGGCGACCACATCTACAAGATGGACTACACCAAGATGCTGGACCACCACAAAAAAATGGGCGCCGACTGCACCATTGCCGTCTTTGAGGTGCCGATGGAGGAGGCGTCCCGCTTCGGCATCATGAATACCCGCGAGGATACCACCGTCTATGAGTTCGAGGAGAAGCCCAAGCAGCCAAAGAGCAATCTTGCTTCCATGGGCGTTTATATTTTCACATGGAAAAAGCTGCGGGAGTACCTGCTGGCGGACGATGCCGATCCCGCCTCCGAAAAGGACTTCGGCAAGAACATCATTCCCAAGATGCTCGCCTCCGGCGAAAGACTGGTCGCCTACTCCTTCGAGGGCTACTGGAAAGATGTCGGTACCATCGACAGCCTGTGGGAGGCAAACATGGATCTTCTGGATCCCAAGGTGCCGATGGATCTTTACGATCCCAGCTGGAAAATATACAGCCGCAACCCCTGTATGCCGCCGCACTACATCGCTGCCGGCGCCACAGTGCAGAATTCGATGGTCTCCGAGGGCTGTGAGATCGCCGGTCAGGTGGATTTCTCCATTCTGTTCGCCGGCGTTCATGTGGCAAAGGGCGCCGTGGTGGATTCCAGCATTTTGATGCCGGGCGCCGTGGTGGAGGAGGGCGCCGAGGTTCACTTTGCCATCGTGGCGGAAAACGCCGTGATCCGGCGCGGTGCCTATGTCGGGGAGCGCCCCGAGCTGGTGACCGAGAAGGATCAGTGGGGCGTAACCGTGATCGGCGCCGGCGTCACAGTCGGTGCGGGAGCGATCGTTCCGGCACGCAGCATGGTGGAAGAAGATGTTGAGGAGGTGCTGTAACATGGCAAACAACAAAATGACGGGCATTATCTTTTCCAATTCGCACGATGGTGCTCTAGGCGGCTTGACCGCACGGCGTTCCATGGGCTCGGTACCGTTTGCCAGCCGTTACCGCCTTGTCGATCTGGTGCTTTCCCGCATGTCTCACGCCGGCGTTGATTCTGTCGCCGTAGTCATGCAGAATAATTATCACTCCCTGATGGATCACATCGGCTCCGGCAAGGAGTGGGATCTTTCCCGCAAGCGGGGCGGCATCGCCTTTTTTCCGCCCTATTCCTCTGCGGGCAGCGTTGGGTACAGCCGCGGCACGCTGGAATCCATGGCAGGCATTTTAAGCTATCTGCAGGCGTCCAAGGCGGATTACATCGCCGTTTCGGATTGCGATGTGATCTGTGGAGTGGATCTTTCCGATGTGCTGGAATACCACATTGCGCACGAGGCGGGTATCACCCTCATCTGCACCGAGAACAGCCACAGCTCGGTCATGGTCTCCGCCGGCGAGGACGGCAGGCTGCTGGAAGCTACCCGCGGCGGCGAGGGCGAATTGATGTTCAATAATATGTATATCATCAATCGTGAACTGCTTATTCAGCTTGTTACCGAGGCGGCAAGCCTCAACCAGTATTCCTTTGTGGATACCTGTCTGATCCAAAAGGGCAGAGAACTGCCCATCTACTGCTACCGCTATGATGGCTTCTGCCGTGCAGCGGATAGCATGCAGGCGTACTTCGAGATTTCCATGTGCCTGCTCGATCCTGCCGTCCGCAACTCGCTGTTCCCGATGGACCGTCCGGTTTTCACCCGCGTGCAGGACGAAGTTCCCGTCAAATACGGTCTTTCTGCTGCGGTCTCCAATTCTCTTGTGGCAGATGGCTGTATTATCGAAGGACGGGTGGAAAACTGCATCGTATTCCGCGGTGCACGCATCGGTCACGGCGCAGTGGTCAAAAATTCCATTATTATGCAGGGCAGCTACATCGGCAATGGCGCCGATCTCGATTATTGCATCTGTGATAAGGGCGTTTTGGTGGCGGATCACCGCCGGCTGGCGGGATATGCCAGCTATCCGCTGTATCTGCCGCGCGATACCCGTGTATAATATATAAATAGGAGGCTCGGTATGAAAATTCTGTTTGCCTGCAGCGAATGCAGCCCCTTTGCCGCCTCCGGCGGTCTTGCCGATGTCGCAGGCTCCCTGCCTGCCGCCCTGCAAAAGGAAGGCGCGGAGTGCCGTGTGATTCTGCCGCTTTACGGCAGCATCGGCTTGCAGTGGCGCAGCAGCATGACCTTCCTCACCAGCTTTGGCGTGCCGCTTTCGTGGCGGGTGGCGCACTGCGGTGTGTTTACTCTGCAGCATGGCGGCGTACAGTATTATTTTTTGGATAACGAACAGTACTTCAAGCGGGAGGGCGGCATCTACGGCTACTTTGATGAAGCCGAGCGTTTCGCCTTTTTCTCCAAGGCAGTGCTGGAAACCCTGACCCACATCGACTATGAGCCCGATGTCATTCATTGTAACGATTGGCAGACAGCGCTCATTCCGGTCTATCTCAATGTCTACTACCGCGGCGTGCCAAAGCTCTCCGAAACGCACACCGTTTTCACCATTCACAATATCCAGTATCAGGGGCAGTTCGGCTTAGATGTCGCCCGTGATGTCTGCGGTCTGCCAGATTGGGCGGTGGGCAAGGTGGAATTCCACGGCGACCTGAATATGATGAAGGGCGCTTTGGAGGAATGCGAGCGGATCTCCACCGTCAGCCCCACCTACGCGCGGGAGATCCTTGATCCCTACTTCGGGCATGGCTTAGATGAGATCCTGCGGCAAAAGCAGTGGAAGCTGTGCGGCATCTTAAACGGCATTGATACCGTCGGCTACAATCCTGCCAAGGATCGCGCACTGGCGGCAAACTTCTCCCTTCGCAAGCCGGAGGGCAAGGCAGTATGCAAAGCCGCCCTGCAGCAGCAGATGCATCTGCCGGAGCAGCCCGATACCCCGGTGCTTGCCATGGTCAGCCGTCTGGTCACCCACAAGGGCTTCGATCTTGTGCGCTACGCCATGGAGGAAATGCTGCGCATGGGTATGCAGGTTGTCATTCTGGGCAGCGGCGAGCAGCAGTACGAGGACTTTTTTGCGGAGATGCAATGGCGGCACCCGCAGCAGGTGGCGTTCACCTGCGGCTTTAAGCCGGAGCTTTCCCGCTGCATTTATGCAGGCGCCGATCTTTTCCTCATGCCCAGCCAAAGCGAACCCTGCGGGCTTTCCCAAATGATCGCCCTGCGCTACGGTGCCGTTCCCATTGTTCGCAGCACCGGCGGCTTGGCGGATTCCATCATCGACTGGGATACCCCCGGCGGCGGCTGCGGCTTCACCTTCCAGAGCTACAATGCCGATGATATGCTGGGTGCGGTTCGCCGTGCAATGGGGCTTTATTACAGCGACTACCGCTCGGAAATGGTTCCCCGCGCCCTCAAGTGCGATTTCAGCTGGCGGCGCAGCGCCAAGCAGTACATGGCAATGTACCTCGGCATATAATACAAAGTCCCTGCCATCGGCGGGGACTTGACATTTTATCCATTCCTTGCTACAATGATGATACAAAAAGGTGATGCGACCGGACAGCGGTTGTATTCCCTCGTTTTGGTTAAAAAATAACCGTCAAGCCGTGGAAAGCATTGGGCGGTTATTTTTTATTGCCTTGAAACAAAGCGATAATGCCGATAATCACTAAGCAAAACGCGAATAGCGCTTCGTATGTAACCATAGCATCACCCCCTTTCCGGAAAGGAGCGGGGGAAAACAACCGCCGACCGTGTGATCGCATCTGTTTAATTGTACCAACGTTGCCGGAATTTGTCAACTTTCCTGTGCATAGAATATCTTCCGCCCCCAAAAGTTACACCTGTTACAACTTCGTAACCAAATTGTGTCCCTGTTGCATACACATTTGTCTATCACTGGAGGAATTCACGGATTGTTTACAATTTACTCCCCTAAATATTGCAAAAAGGGGTTGCATTTGGTTACAATATGTAATACAATAACCATGGTAAGCGGCGGTGGAGACGCCGCACACCGAAACCAAAATAATTAAGGAGGATTTCACTATGAAGAAAGTACTCGCTATCGTACTGGCTGTTGTTATGGTTTGCACCATGGCTCTGGCTGCTGACATCGTTATCAAGCCCGGTGATCCTATTAACCCCGGCACCCCCTCCGGCGCTGACTACACTGTCATGAACCCCGGCACCACCATCGCTTTGGATCTGGGCGCCGTCAAATGCTATGTTAAGGACGGCAAGTTCGTTCCCGCTAACAATGTTGTTACCGTTACCTTCGCTAAGGGCGCTGAGCTCGTTAAGTCTCAGGGCTGGGTAAAGGTTGATAAGAGCACCCAGGGCGCTCTGTATGGCGACAAGGATACCGATGGTTATCAGTATCAGATCACCTTCAAAGAGGATCTGAGCAAGATCGCTGACAAGAAGATCGCTAACATCTCCATCTCTGGCGTTTCCTTCAAGGCTACCGGCTACAATGCTGTTGATGTTATGCCCAAGGCTACCACCACCGAGAAGTGCATCAACTACGCTTTCGGTTGGGAGAAGGTTGAAGTACCGCTGTCTGAGACTTCTACCACTCTGGGCACCACCGGCGGTCACATCAATGTTTTCACTCCTCTCACCGACAAGGCTGGTAAGGAAGTTTCCGCTCTGGAAGTTAAGACCTCTGAGGGTATCGTTTATAACATCACCAAGGGTCTGGCTACCTATGTTACCGACAAGACCATCGACTTCACCAACGAAGAGCTGAACAACGGCACTGTTGCTCCTGTTGCGACCTTCGTCAACACCCTGAACATCGCTGGTAAGGTTGAGTTTGCTAAGGGCGTTAACGCTGACAAGACTTACAGAGCTTATGCCAAGACCGCTGACGGCAAGGTTCTCTCTGTTCCCGTAACTGAGAAGGACGGCGTTATGAGCTTCACCATTCCCGCTCTGAGCAAGGTTATCATCACTGATGCTACCCTCAAGACTGTTGGTACTGCTGGTTCCACCGGCACCACCACCGGCACCACCACCAACCCCGGCACCGGCGCTAACGATGTTGTTGGCGTAGCTGCTGCTCTGGCTGTTGTTGCTCTGGTTTCCGGCGCTGCTATCTCCCTGAAGAAATAAGTTAATCTTATCTCTCACCGAGAAGTTCGCTAAGAACTAAAAACACCCCCCGATTTCTCCAGTCGGGGGGCTTTTCTATATACCTTCGCTTGACAAGGACACACACGCTTTTCGTCGAGCGAAGGTAACATATCCTGCCCGCCGCCCGCATACCCATTGGGCAAGGGGGCGATTGTAATATGCGAAAGAAAAAATACATTCTGTATTTGCTGTGCTGCCTGCTGCTGGTCGGCTGCGGCAGGGCAGGGGGAGCGTCGCTCTCCGCCGCCCAAATCAAAAAGACGCTGACCGCCGATTGCAGCTTTACGGCGGAATTTACCTACGGCACCGTGGAGGGCTGCGCCATCGTGGAACGCTCCGGTGAAATGCTCTGCATCACCCTCACCGAGCCCGAGGTACTCACCGGACTTTCCTTTGTATTGGGACCCGAGGGCAGCCAGATGCACTACGGCGGCACCGAGATCGACCTGCTCGACCATACCATTCACGAGGAGGCGCTTGCCGCCGTGCTGCAGCGCGCCCTTGCCGGCGCCGATGAATTGACCGTCACGCAGCACAATGGCAGCGTGCTTGCCACCGCCGATTGCGTGCTGTTCCATTACACCGTTGCGCTGTCGGAGGAGACCGGGTATCCCGTCTCCCTCTCGGTACCGGAGCTTTCCATCGAAATCCTCATCAGCGATTACACACCGGCGGCAGGTGCGCTGTAATGCGGCGCACGCCGCCGCTCCCCGCCGCATAAGATGCCTTGGGCGGCAAAATGGGTGGTATAAACTGCCCGCAAGCCGTCAAAACTACGGACAAGACCAAATTGCCCGTGGGGAGTGAGAAATATGAGCGTCAAACGCGGCGATATCTATTATGCCGATTTAAGCCCCGTAGTGGGCAGCGAGCAGGGTGGGGTGCGTCCGGTGCTCATCGTGCAAAACGATGTAGGCAATCGGTACAGCCCCACCGTCATTGCGGCGGCGATCACCAGTCAGCAGGATAAGGCAAAGCTGCCCACCCATATCCATGTAGA